>JBPOHB010000189.1:0-2203 GCA_052036055.1 Bacillota bacterium
ACCAAAATGAGGAAAGTAACTGATAACCAGTAAACTTTCCTCACTCTTCTCTCAAACACTTTTTATATGTACTTTCATAAAGAAAAAGTGTATCGTTCTGGCATTTTCATGTGTCTAAAAGTGTAAAGATATATCACCAACATGCCGTTATACGGGGTGTTTTTAAAATAAGAAGAAAAAAATAACACGGACAAATCAAATTGTCCGTGTTATTTTTTTAGTTTAAGATCTGTTTTATCCCTTACATTTTCCCTTATACAATAGGCAGACTGATTCCGTTGATCTTCTGATAGATGTCGAGCGCATAGATGTCGGTCATGCCGCTGATATAATCAATTACCGCCATGATGCGCTCCTCCAGATTCTCGTTCTCTATATCATACTGGCTGCTTACCCGGCGTAAGAGCTGCTTGGAGTAGAAACGCGATGGGTTGACGGCTGCCTCTATGAAAACCTCCATCAGAGTTGCCATGATTTTATAACCCGACAGTTCTATGTCGAGCACCGGCTTGCTTTGGTAAATCTTAGAGTAGGAGATCTTCTCACATTCCTTGTATGCCTTTTTCTGGCGCTCGGAAATATGGTCGATGAGACTGCCCTCGAAAGTTCCGGCAAGGATTTCTTCCTCGTGCGCCAGAAAGGCTGCCACACATTCGTTCTCCAGTTTGCCGATGACGCTGGCTCTCATGTAAACCACTTTCTCGTTTTCGTCAGTCATTTCTTCGTCGATGATGCGCTGGCGTATCTTCTGCTGGATATCCCCATCGAAGAAACTCAGCAGCAAGTGCTCCGTCTCGGCAAAGGAAAGAATCTTGAGCTTATGGGAGTCTTCGATGTCCATGATTTCGTAGCAGATATCGTCGTCAGCTTCGACCATATATACAATTGGATGGCTGGCGTATTTGAGAGGCTCACC
This sequence comes from Bacillota bacterium, assembly GCA_052036055.1. Taxonomy (GTDB): domain Bacteria; phylum Bacillota; class Clostridia; order Saccharofermentanales; family Saccharofermentanaceae; genus Firm-13. Next base: position 917 of record JBPOHB010000189.1, read on the forward strand.
CGGTGCAGATTTGCAAAAAATGCCCAATTCATCGGCAATTTTTCTGTAAGATTCCGCTTCGGAAGCAAAGAAACCGAATTTGCCGTGGTTGCCGGCAAGACTGCTTGCAAACGGGTATTTTACGATGGAAGCAAGCATGGAATAGGTCATCACGAAGCCTCCCTGACGGCGCCCCTTGAACCGGTGGGTCAGGATTCTGAAGGCATTTGCGTTGCCTTCGAAATGCGTAATATCATCCCAAAACTCCGATGAAACCATTGATTTTATCTTCTGACCCGGTCCTTCAGAGAAGAAAGTCTGGATGGCTTTCTCGCCGGAATGACCGAAAGGCGGATTGCCCAAATCATGTGCCAGACAGGCTGCACTTACGATGGTACCTATCTCCTCGACGAGCGTATCCTTCAGTTCAGACCGCTTCCGGATGACACGTCGGGAAATGTCGTTACCTATCGACATGCCCACACTCGCCACCTCCAGACTGTGGGTGAGGCGGTTGTGAACGAAGATGCTGCCCGGCAAAGGGAAAACCTGCGTCTTGTTCTGCAGGCGGCGGAATGCCGATGAAAAGATAAGACGGTCGTAATCGCGCTTGAATTCAGAGCGATCATCATGGCGCTCGGCATGCTTATGCTCCTGTCCGAAACGCTTGTTGGATATCAGTTGTTTCCATTCCATATTATTGTATTACTTGATTCTGTAGCGCAAAAATACACTAAAGTAAGCACAAATCAAAATAAAATATGATAAATTACATGTTTTTATCCTCAAAAATTCATTTATTCCATCAAAATTGCTTATTTTTGCAGATTATTAAACTCAGACACAGATAAAAAAGAAAAAGTCATGATAAAAGTACAGATTATCAACAAGGGGCATCAGCCTCTACCTGCGTTTGCCACACCTCAGAGTGCCGGCATGGATTTGCGTGCAAACATCGATGAGGCAATCGTGCTTCATCCTATGGAGCGGCGACTGGTGCCAACCGGTCTTTATGTGGCTTTGCCTGCAGGTTATGAAGCGCAGATCCGTCCTCGCAGCGGTCTGGCTTTGAAGCATGGCATTACTGTACTGAATACGCCGGGAACCATCGATGCCGATTATCGCGGTGAAATCATGGTTCTGCTCATCAATTTCTCTACAGAGGATTTCGTTATCAACGATGGCGAACGTATAGCCCAGATGGTGCTGGCCAAGCACGAACAATGCGATTTCATCGAGGTTAATGAGCTCGATGAAACCGAACGTGGAGCCGGCGGATACGGTCATACGGGTGTAAAATAACAGATT
>JBPOHB010000057.1:0-2629 GCA_052036055.1 Bacillota bacterium
CCCTTGCATCATTTTTATTGATGAAATTGATGCTGTTGGACGTCATCGTGGTGCTGGTATGGGCGGTGGACATGATGAGCGTGAGCAAACCCTTAACCAGTTACTCGTCGAGATGGACGGATTTGGACCCAATGAGGGTGTAATCGTTATTGCTGCGACGAATCGAATGGATATTCTTGATCCGGCACTTCTGCGTCCAGGCAGATTTGACCGCCGCGTTGTCGTTATGCGCCCAGATATCAAAGGGAGAGAAGCGATTTTGCATGTACATGCGAAGAACAAGCCACTTGCCAAGGATGTGGATCTTCATGAGATTGCCAAAATCACCCCTGGGTTTACGGGTGCTGATCTAGCAAATCTTCTGAATGAGGCAGCGCTCTTTGCGGCCAGACATGATGCGAAAGAAATTACGTATCATGATATTTCTGAGGCGGTTTTCAAAGTCATGATTGGTCCAGAGAAGAAGAGCCGAATTATCAATGAAAAAGAGAAGAAGCTAACGGCTTATCACGAGGCGGGGCATGCGATTATTTTACGTAGCGTGTCGGACACGGATAAGGTCGAGAGAGTCTCGATTATTCCCGCGGGCGGCGCAGGCGGCTATACAGCTCACAAACCAGACGAGGATGTCTATTACACGACGCAGCAGCAACTGCTCAATAATGTCATGATCGCACTTGCCGGTCGTGCAGCAGAAGAGGTCATCCTTGGCGAGATTAGCACGGGGGCGTCTTCTGATTTACAGAGTTGTAACGGCATAGCTCGTGACATGATTATGAAATATGGTATGAGCAATAAACTCGGGAATATGGTATTTGGAAGCGATGAAGAAGTATTTCTTGGCAAAGACTTCGGACACGTCAAGAACTACAGCGAGCGAGTTGCCGCACTCATTGATGAAGAAGTACAAGATACCATCGATTCATCATATAAGAAGGTTATTTCCATTCTTAATGAGAAAATTGATATCCTTCACAACGTTGCAAATCGACTTCTTGAGAAAGAGAAAATTGAAGGTCCAGAATTCGAATCCATCTATACCGGAATCGAATTGCCAGAAACAAAGCCTGAGACTATGCCAGAGACGGATCAAAATTCTGGCGTTACAATGGCCTGACAGAACAACATATCAATACAAATAAAAATCTCCTGGTGCTTAGCTGCATCAGGAGATTTTTTGTGAGCAAATAGGGAAGGATTAAAACGGTTACGTGTCTTGTCTCACGAGTTCGTCTGCAAGCTCGCGAATATCTTCTGGGCCCAGTACGAGAATCAGATCGCCCTCTCCGACAAGCTCATCAATACGTGTGACAATGTCCTTTTTATCCGCCATGAATTCGGCGTGTCCGCCGAGCTCATTGATTTTGTCGGCAAGCATGGAAGATGAGATTGTTCCCGGGTTGATTTCACGGTCCGAGAAAATCTCTGAGAAGATAATGTGCTCACAAGGTAATAAGCTAGAGACGAAATCGTCAAATAGAACTTCCGTCCGATTGTATGTCAGCGGCTGGAAAATGACCCATGTTTTGTTGTGTGGAATATGTGCTGCAGCAGCAAGCGTCGCACGAGCGGCAGACGGATGATGCGCGTAGTCGGCAACAACGGTTGCGCCTTTGTATGTTCCTTTAATTGAGTAGCGACCTTCGGCACCTGTGAATGAACCTAATACTTTTACAGCCGCCTCGGGCGTTCCACCATTTATATGGGCACAGGCGATGGCGGTCAGTGCATTATAGACATTGTGTTCGCCAGGGATACAAAGCGCAATGTGCGCATAGAAATCACCCGCGAGGTATACATCGAATTCGGGATAGCCATCATGGTAAGTTAGGTGATCCGCAAAGATATCGGCTTGTTTTCCTGTGATCGGGAAGATATCGTCTTTCATTCCCGTTAAGAGTAAGGTCGGCATGCCAAGTCCGACGGCATTTCTGTATTCTGGCATTCTACTAACCGCCTCGGCGACATTCGGATCAAAAGCGGGAATGACAAGCGTTCCATCGGAGGAAATTTTCTGCGTAAATTCGGCAAATACGTCAATAACCTCGGACAAATTCGAAAAACAGTCAACATGATCGTAATCAATATTTGTGATGGCGGCCGTTGTTGAAAAAAACTTCAGAAAAGACCGCTGATATTCGCAGGCCTCAGATACAAATAGCCCATGCTTCTTACCCATTCGAACAGTACCTTGAAAGGCATCAAGTTCTGCGCCAAGATGGACAGTCGGGTTAGCTCCGGATTCGATCAATATTAGCGCAGTCATCGATGTTGTTGTCGTCTTGCCGTGCGTTCCCGAGATGTTGATCACACGATCAAACTCCGCTGTGAGATAGCCTAAGAACTGAGCGCGGTCAACACAGGGAATGCCTTTCTCTTTGGCATAGAGGAGTTCGGGGTTTCCAGGGAGAATGGCTGCGGTATGGACAATTAAATCAGGAAGAAAGGAATCAATATTTTCTTTTCTGTGTCCCGAGAAAACAAGAATACTTCTCTTTTCCAAGTAGGCGGTCCGGTGAGAAGGATGCATGTCCGAACCACCGACGACAAAGCCTAGATGTGTTGCGATTTCGGCTAAACCGCTCATACTGATGCCACCAATACCTACAAAATAGATATGGGCTCCTTT
>JBPOHB010000026.1:0-6103 GCA_052036055.1 Bacillota bacterium
GATATGAATAATAGTCAAGTGAAACTCGTCTATCTGGATAATGCGGCAACAACGATTGTAAGACCTGAAGTCATTCAAGAAATGATTCCGGTATTTACGGATACTTATGGGAATGCCTCCTCGATATATGAAGAAGGACAGAAGGCAAAAACGGTATTGGAAGATGCCAGGGAAAGAGTAGCAAGTTGTTTACATGCGCTTCCTTCTGAAATATTCTTTACATCATGTGGCACTGAGTCAGATAATTGGGCGATAAAAGGAACGGCATTGCGGCATGCAAACAAAGGAAAACATATTATCACATCTGCAATTGAACATCATGCCGTCTTGCACAGCTGTGAATCTCTTGCAAAACTTGGATATGAGATCACTTATATTCCTGTTGATGCATATGGAATGATTGACCCGGAGAATATTAGGGCCGCCATTCGTCCGGATACAATTCTGGTAACGATTATGATGGCAAATAATGAAATTGGAACGATAGAACCTATTGCCGAAATTGCCCAGATCTGCAAAGAGAAGAAGGTGCTGTTTCATACGGATGCTGTTCAAGCTGGCGGGACAATTCCCATTGATGTTCGTGAACTGGGCATTGATATGCTTTCACTTTCCGGACATAAGCTCCATGCTCCCAAAGGCGTGGGTGTACTCTATATACGAAAAGGCGTCATTATTTCTAATTTTATGGATGGCGGTGCGCAAGAACGTGGAAAACGTGCAGGGACGGAAAACCTACCGTATATTGTGGGTTTTGCCAAAGCTCTCGAGCTGGCAACCAATGACCTGTCTCATTCGATTCCTCGGATTACGCAAATTCGCGATCAGTTGATTACGGAGGTTCTTGCAAAGATTCCACACGTGAGACTCAATGGTCATGCGACAAAGAGACTCCCTGGGAATGCGAATTTTTCATTCGAATTCATAGAGGGTGAATCGTTATTGTTGCTTCTTGACCATAAAGGCTTTTCATGTTCAAGTGGTTCTGCTTGCACTTCGGGCTCACTTGATCCATCACATGTACTGCTTGCTTTGGGACTTCCACACGAAATTGCACATGGTTCACTTCGCGTGAGTATTGGTAAGTTTAATGAGGCGGATGAGGTGATGACAATTGTACCGGCGCTGCAAGAGATTGTCGCACGCTTGCGCGACATGTCACCACTCTATGAAGATTTTCAAAAGAACGTACGGACTGCCATTATTCCGTGCGGGATATGCGGAAAAGAATAAAGATAAAATCGATGAAAGAAGGAAATAATTATGCTATATAGTGATAAAGTAATGGACCATTTCATGAATCCGAGAAACGTAGGAGAGATTGTTGACGCCTCTGCGACTGGAACGGTTGGAAATGCTAAATGTGGAGACATCATGAAAGTTTATCTGAAGATCGAAAAGGATGTCATTGTCGACGCTAAATTCAAAACCTTTGGGTGCGGAAGTGCTATCGCGACATCAAGTATGGCAACGGAAATGATTAAAGGGCATACGATTGAGGAAGCACTTACGCTTACCAATAAGGCAGTAGCAGAAGCACTTGACGGACTGCCGCCCGTAAAAATGCATTGTTCTTTGCTTGCTGAACAGGCGGTAAAAGCAGCCATAAAAGAGTATTACGAAGAAAACGGCGGAATTCCAGAAGACAAGAAATCACTCTTTGATGTTTTGGACGAAGACGAACATAGTGTATAATACGCTTAGTATCGTTTTTCGATGACGTTGGAGGTAAGCATAATGAATTGCCCTGCTGGATTCTCTCGGAAAGTACATTCACTCATTCGGTGTTTTTCACTTGTTTCTCTGACTATATGCATCTTCCTACTAACTGCCTGTTCAACTATGAAGCCACAAGCTGCTGTTGATTCGACCCAGACAAATGAGAGCCCAGAGAATGTATCGCGCATTTTTGCTGAGTCTTTGGCAACGGGTGATGTTGACCTGCAGTTTCTCTGTTATCCGGCGGAATATATTGACGGACTCAGCAGTGAAGAGAGCAGTGGATATATGGATTATTCAGAACAGATCGCGGTGACTATGAGCGAAGAAGGCACGACTTTGGAAGGGTCTCGGGCATCAGAACCAGAGGCATATACCCTTGACAAGGAGTCGACCGAATATGCAAGTTTGCAAACAGCGATTTCGACAAAATTTGGTGTTGTGGAAGATGACATTTCGGATGCCAAACTTTGTGCAGTCCGATTGTTCTTTAATGATGATCAGACGATGGACGTGACAGTTCTCGTCTATCAGCTTGGCGACAATTGGTATGCGTATAAACTGCAGGCAAATGATGATGCAGATTCCTAAAGAAAACGGTTGATATGGATACGATTATGTCAAATGCGAATCAGTACATGCTGGTTCGCATTTCTTTTCTTCCTATGAATGTGGTAAGCTCATCAAACCCGCAGCTTCGCAAGTGCTCTGCAGTCTCATCAAATAGTAGGCCGAGCGTTCTCGTGTCATGAGAATCTGATCCGAGCGTGAGCCGGTCACCACCTAGTTTCTTGTACTGGTAAAGGAGTTCCTTATCTGGCATGCAGTCGTGTATGCCTTTTAACATATACTTTTGTATGGATCGTGTGTTAATTTCCAGTGATTTATTCTTGCTAATCAGTGCACGAAATAGCTGATCAAAGGCTTCTGGCGAATCCTTGTATTTCATAGTTGGATCATCGTATGTTGCATAACGTGCAATATAATCGTAGTGACCCAGAATATCGAATTGGTTACAAGCAGTAACCATGTTCGTTAATTCAAGCACATAGGCGCTGTAGAGGTCGCCTTTTGGCATATCATAACACGGCTCATAATATGGATCTTTCCCATGAAATAAATGATCGGACAAAATGACGGAATCGAATGGATATTTTGCGATGAGTTCATCAAAGAAAGGTCCAAGGTGTGTCATATAACCCAGTTCAATTCCAGAATAGATGGTAAAATCTTTGGGTAGATTCTTCTTCCATTCACGAAAAGCTTCAAAGTATGTGTCAATGTCAAAAATCTGATTGCTTTCACAATCATACGGATAATCTTTCTCGTAGTGCTCCGTAATGACAATGGCGAGTAGCCCCATATTTGCCGCACCAGCAATTAACTCCTCGGGTGTCATTCGTGCATCTCCGCTAAAACGCATCGTATGATTATGGCTGTCCGTGTATCTCATTTCTGTTCTCCCTGTCCGATGATGTATAATGATCACGTATGTACAAGATGTCTGGTTATCATTTATCTGATTATCTATATATTATGCCAGATTATGATCAAAAACAGTATAATATACAGAAGAGTTCCGCTGAGAAAATGAAGAAGCATACCGATTCTCAGTTTGTTATGTATCAGTCAATTGATACGAAAGAATATATGGAGGAAGAATCATGGAAGCGAAGAGCAAGAAACTCATAACGGAAGAGGCTCCTGATAAGGGAGTATCAAAAAAGAATAAAGAGCTATATAAGAAATTGCTTGCTGAGTATCCCAATCTATGGGAATCTAGGTCAGAGGATGATTTTGTTCATGCAATGGCGTTGGCAGAGGAATATAAGCTTTTCCTAGATACAGGGAAGACGGAGCGCGAATTTGTCAGGGCAACCATTGAGTCAATTGAACAGATTGGGTATGTCGATATCAATATGGTGTCCGCGTTGAAGCCTGGAATGAAGGTATATCAGTCGATTAAAGGGAAAGGACTCATGGCGGCGGTGATTGGGCGAAAGCCACTTTCGGACGGTATGAATATACTTGGATCACATGTGGATTCACCGCGACTCGATCTCAAGCCTTGCCCTCTATATGAAGATAGTGAGATGGTATATCTTAAGACGCACTATTATGGTGGAATCAAGAAATACCAGTGGCCAACGATCCCTTTGGCGATCCATGGCGTCATCGTACGAAGTGACGGATCGATGATCAATCTGTCAATTGGTGAGAAAGAAGAGGATCCAATATTCTACATTACGGATTTGCTGCCACATCTGGGCAATGAACAGATGCAAAAAAAAGCAACGGAAATGATCACGGGAGAAGACCTTAATCTGCTCATTGGTGGAAGACCCATAGAAGATAAAAAATCGGGTGGCCGCTACAAGCTTGGCATTCTTAACTTGCTATTTGAAGAGTATGGAATTGTTGAGAAAGATCTTGTAAGTGCCGAAATTGAAATCGTCCCGGCACTTAAGGCGCGAGATGTGGGTTTTGATCGCTCATTCATTGCTGCATACGGGCAGGATGACCGCGTGTGCGCTTTCCCGGCTCTGATGGCCTTAATGCAGCAGGAACGCCCGAATAAGACATGTGTTATCATGCTGTCAGACAAAGAAGAGATTGGAAGCTATGGTAATACTGGCGCACAGTCTCGTCTCTATGAGAATTTTCTCGTTGAATTGTTTGTCAAAACGAATGAGATCTATGATGAACTTGGATTCAGAAAATGTATGGAAGCCAGCAAGATGATGTCTGCGGATGTCACAAACGGATATGACCCGACTTTTTCATCGGTATCCGATCCGAAAAATAATGCATATATGGGCCATGGTATAACCATGGAGAAGTATGTTGGTTCTCGAGGCAAATCTGGTACAAACGACGCAAACTGCGAGTTTTTCTCCCAGATATTACAAGTGTTTGCCAAAAATGACATTCCCTGGCAAACAGGAGAACTTGGCAAAATAGACGCTGGTGGTGGCGGAACGATTGCTGTATATATGGCGAAGCTTGGCATGGAAGTGATTGACTGCGGAGTTCCGGTACTATCTATGCACGCCCCGTATGAGCTGACGAGTAAGATTGATCTGTATTTTACGTATCTGGCGTACAAGACTTTTATCGAGCAGATGTAATTTTGCGTATTTTCGTGTATAATCCCGTTTTGTAGTTTTGTAGTATGGTAGATGTCTGCATGTGCAGGCAGGAAAGCGAAGAGAATATGATTATTGTTGTTAAACCCGATGCCTCAGAGGCACAAGTCAAAGAAATTCTGGATCATCTCGAATCCCATGGATTGACAGCCCATATATCCAAAGGTTCCGAGAGGTTAATTATTGGAGTAATCGGTGATAAGAGCCGTCTATCTGCCGATTCTCTTGAAGTACTTCCGGCAGTAGAGAAACTCGTCCCGATTATGGAGTCATATAAGCTTGCCTGCAAAGCTTTCTGCCCAGAGGGTTCTGCCTTTGATGTCGGAGGGGTCATCATTGGTGGGAATGAGCTTGTGATGATGGCGGGTCCCTGTGCAGTCGAAAGCGAAGAACAAGTAGACGAAGTTGCTGCGAAGATCAAGACATGCGGAGCAAAATTCCTGCGTGGCGGGGCATATAAACCAAGGACATCGCCCTACGCTTTTCAAGGGCTGGAAAGAGAAGGCCTGAAAATTCTACGTAAGGTAGCCGATCGCTATAATCTTAAGGTGATCAGTGAAATTACCAGCGAAAATGATATCGAATTTGCCTCAGATTATCTGGATATGATTCAAATTGGTGCAAGAAATGCACAGAATTTTCGACTCCTTTCTGCTGTTGGCAAATCGGGAATCCCCGTTTTGCTGAAGAGAGGGATAGCCGAGACAATTGATGAGTGGCTTGGTTCCGCTGAGTATATTATGAGTGAAGGTAATTATCGAATAGCGCTTTGCGAGCGAGGGATTCGAACATTTGAGACAGCAACGCGAAGTACTCTTGATATCAGTGCGGTTCCTGTTCTGAAGGGCAAGACACATCTTCCGGTTATTGTTGACCCAAGTCACGCGGCTGGCAAGGCACAGTACGTAAGCCCGTTGTCTCTGGCTTCAATTGCTGCCGGAGCAGATGGTCTTATTATTGAAGTGCATCCGAATCCGAAATGTGCGATGTCGGATGCCGCTCAGCAACTGAAACCAGAAGAATATCAGAAATTAACGAGAGAGATTCGCGCTATGGCTGCGATTTTGGGACGGACTTATCCGGAATAATGGTTGACAGCGGGTTTTTCTCAACGGCGGCGTGCAGTGTAGCGTCATCGACATGTGTATAGATTTGTGTCGTTGCAATGCTTGCGTGTCCGAGAATGATCTGTAAGCTTCTTATATCTACCTGACCATACTTATACATAAGAGTTGCTG
>JBPOHB010000079.1:0-2349 GCA_052036055.1 Bacillota bacterium
CATAACATAAATGGTTATTGTAAATCCTAGAACAAAGACGAGCAATAACGCAATCACGACTCGAAAGATGATTGTCCAAATGGAAACATGCTCTTTCCCAGCGTTCTTTTGTGCTTCTTTGACTTCAATGGCGGTCTTTGCATCGCATATTTCTATCGTGTATGTTCCGATCTGCTCGGTTGTACCATCGGTATAGGTTCGGATTACGGGTAGAACGAGCTCTTGTTTCGGTGAATCAGCAAGGATTGCCGCCTCAGTTGTGTTAATTGAATAGGAATAGCCGTTTGTGGCTTTTGTAGTATATGTAATGCTACTTGCGATTAAGTCAAGCGTCGTATTTGTTATTTCAAGATTATATCCCGCACTTTCAATCACTGCCTTTACTTGAGCATCGGTTGCATCGACAATATTCGTAATATCATCGGGATTATTGGTGATCAGTGTATAGGTAGAAAATCCATAATCAAATAGTGAGATTAAGTTCGTATACCGAATGGTTGAGCAGGATGCTCCAAATATGACTCCGATAAGCGTGTGGCCATTCTTACGTGCAGCTGCCACAATGGTATGCTGGGATAAATTCGTGAAACCAGTCTTTCCACCTATGTAATAATCGTAAGCATATTCCGTGGTAGATATGAAGCGATTTCCATTCGTCAAAGGTCTTTCTGCTGATTTATTCGTTGCAGGGATCGTATAGCTCGGCGTCAAAGACATCTCTGAAAAGGAATCATATTGGAGAGCCGCAGCCAAAATGAGTGCCATATCATGTGCTGATGTGAGATGATTCGGATCAGACAGACCATATGGATTGGTGAAATTGGTTTGCGTGCAACCGAGTTCTTCTGATTTTTCATTAATCATTACAGAAAAATTTTCGACGGACCCACCCATCGTAATGGCAAGAGCCATACAAGCATCATTAGCGGAAATCATGAAACATGCGTATATCGCTTCTTCAACAGTAATTTCTTCGCCTTCGACAAGACCAATGACTTGATAGCCGGTTGGTATAGACTCATACATTTCTTTCGTAACTACAATTGTGTCATCCATCGAAAGATTCTCGAATGCAAGTAAAATGGTAAGGACCTTAGTAATACTTGCTGGCGGTAAAGCCGCATCCGCATTATTTCCAAACAGAAATTGTCCGGCTTCAACGTCATATAATACGTAGGCTGTTCCGTCAATGGATGGAGAGCCAACAGGTGCAGGATCAAAATAGGTCGTAGTTTCGTCGGAAGTATTGGTGCTTGTCTCCGTTTGGGTCTGCGTCTCATCTTCTTCGGCAAATACAGTTACTGAAAATAGATTCGTTGCAAAAATGACAAGGAGGAAAAGAGAGGCAATGAGACGGATGGCAAATCCATAAACATGTTTTCTATGTTGACGGATACACTTTGGCTGAGAGAATTTTGCAGACATGAAGTATTGTCCTCCGCATTGTAGTCTTCTGCTATTGTACAACAAAAAATCGTTTTAACAAAACCTGTATTAATCTGATATGATATTTGTAGTATATGAGATGAGGTGTATAAATTTGGCGACTGTGGTTGTAGATCAGACAGAACTTGAATTACAAAGTGGCTATTCCAGTAAGAATGCATCCTATTTCACTGAACGAGGGGCGGCACGTGGTCATAGCTTCACTTATTATATCAGGACATATGGTTGTCAGCTGAATGAATCTGACAGCGAGAAACTAAAGGGTATACTCAATGGCATGTCACTCACATCGAGCCATTCAGAGGATGCGGATATCCTCATATTTAACACTTGCTCCATACGAGAAAATGCACAAGACCGCTTGTTTGGCAATTTGGGTCTTGTGAAGGCAATGAAGAAAAAGAATCCAGATATGGTGGTTGCTGTTTGTGGTTGTATGATGAAGCAGGACGAAAATGTGCAGAAGATCCGACAAAGCTATCCTTATGTCGACATAATATTCGGACCTGCAGATATACACCGATTACCTGCGTTATTACATGACTATTTGTTCAATCATAAGAAGGTTTATCAGGTTTCGCAAACAGATTATATTGTAGATGATTTAGATATACCCATTGATCGTACGATACGTTTTCGTGCACTTGTACGCATCAATTACGGATGTGATAATTTCTGTACATATTGTATTGTCCCATATACGCGCGGCAGAGAAAGATCTCGCCCCTTTGATCTGATTATGCAAGAGATTCATAGTTTGGCTTCCGCAGGGTATAAGGAAATTATGCTCCTTGGCCAGAATGTAAATTCATATGGGAAAGATCTTGCTGATAAGCCGCGTTTTGTTGATTTACTCAAAGCAGCGGCAAGCGTCAATCGTATTGAAGTATTGCGCTTCATGAC
>JBPOHB010000041.1:0-4015 GCA_052036055.1 Bacillota bacterium
GGCAATCATCATGAAAAATACTTGGGGAAAAAGTATCTTCGCCGAAGTCGCTGCAAGGGCAATCTTTTTCGCAAGATTATCATTACCATAAATCGCGGGGAAAATAAAGTCTGAAGATAGTGAACCAACCAAAACGATCACTAACATGATAAGAGAAATTACAGATATGAAGATACTTACACTACGCCAGCCTCTACGCTCCTCTCCTTTTTCCAAAGATCTAGCTAGCGAAGGCGTAATTGCAGCCTGTATGGAACCGCCAATAAGTAACTGATAGAATAAATCAGGAATCTGAAAACCGAGATAGAAAGAATCCGATAAATAGCTACTTCCGAATTTCTGAATGATAAAGATTTCACGAAGAAAGCCTGTGCATTTAGAAATTGTCAGCCCAATAATCATTAATAACGTTGCAAACGCAATGCTTTGGGTACGATTTTTCGAATGATTTCCTATAGGGATTTCGCTGTTTCTACGATCATTTCCCATGATTATATAAGCCTTTCGCGAATCAGATTGAGCGCTTGCAAAGTTGCCACTCGTCGTATTCTCATACGATTTCCGGTAGCCTGATAACGCAAAACCTTCGTTTCCTTCTCATCAGAGATTGCCATATAGACAAGTCCAACTGGCTTATCAGGCGTGCCACCATCCGGACCCGCAATCCCCGTTACAGAAACAGAGATATCCGTACTTAATAGTTGACGGCATCCATCTGCCATCATAACGGCACACTGTTCGCTCACTGCACCGTATTTTTCGAGTACTTCTTTCGTGACGCCAAGTAGCTTCATTTTAACCTTGTTATCATACGATACGACAGAACCCATAAACACCTCTGAGACGCCGGGTATATCCGAGAACTCCGAAGAAAGCATTCCCGCCGTACAACTCTCTGCAAAAGAAACGGTCTTCCTATTCTGTTGAAGGAGTGAAAAGACAATCTCTTTCATGGATCTTGAACCAATTTCGTAGATATGACTACCAAAACGTTTCTTCATTTCTTCAATGACGGGTGTCACGAGATCGGGATCTGAATCGCTCCCTATTCGTTGTGTCACACGAAACATACATTCACCCTCTGAGGCATAGGGTGCAATCGTCGGATTGTCCTGTGCATCTATCAAATCAATGATTCTCATCTCTGCATCAGATTCTCCCACCCCAAATAGATGTACGTACTGTGTACGGAAATGAAAAGGTGCACGATCTATAAGATAGGGTCTGACGGATATCGAAAACATGGGAATGAGTTCAGATGGCGGACCTGGCAGAAGAACGATAAGCGACTGTCTCGAAGGGTTATTTTCCGTGGGTGCCGGGCAATAGAACATCGCCCCTGGTGCGGTTCCGTTCTTATTTGGCAAAATGACGGCGTCTTGTGGCAGATATGCCTGCTTCCGATTACTTTCTGGCATCAATTTACCAATTCGCACAAAATAGTCTGCAATCGTATTATATATGGTCTCGTGAAATATGAGTTTGATCCCTGCAACGTCTGCCGCGGTTGCCATAGTCAAATCATCTTTTGTCGGGCCTAATCCCCCGGTAAGTATGACAAGATCACTCCGCAGTGCGCTTTCATGTATTTGGCTTGCCAGACGAGAGGAATTATCTCCAATAACAATCTGTCGGAAAGATGGAATCCCCATATCGGCAAGTTCTCTAGCAATATAGGCTGAATTTGTGTTGAGGGTATGACCCATGAGTAACTCAGTACCCACGCAGATGGTTTCTGAACTATGGATGGCACCTTCTCTGTCCATAGAATTACGACCTTTCCATTATCTCCCGATAAGCGGCAAGTGTGTTTTGAAGGAGCATCGTAATCGTCATTGGACCAACTCCGCCCGGCACGGGCGTAACAGCACCCGCAACGGATAAAGCATCTTCAAAATTCACATCTCCTCTGACTTTACCGTCCTCACATCGATTAATGCCTACATCAATGACCGTAGCACCTGGTTTGATATAGTCCTTGGTTACAAAGCCCACTTTTCCGATGGCAGCAATCAATATGTCCGCTTCCCTACAGATCGCAGGGAGATCTTTCGTTCGAGAATGGGCAATGGTAACGGTTGCATTTTCAGAGAGCATGAGTTGCGAAACAGGCTTGCCAACAATATTACTTCTTCCGATGATGACACAATGCTTACCCGCAATCTCGATCCCCTGATTCTTAAGCAAAGTCAAACAACCAAGGGGCGTACAAGATACCAGACAATTGCGGCCAATTGATAACAACCCTTTATTAATCGGATGAAATCCATCCACGTCTTTCTCCGGTGCGATCGCGCAGATCACAGCAAACTCGTCCATATGACTTGGCAAAGGTAATTGGCACAAAATGCCGTGTACCCGAGGGTCATGATTCAGCGTATCAATCAGTTCTATCACATCTTCTTGTGTTGCAGAAGCATCCAGTTCATAGCCAAATGAGATCATGCCTACTTGTGTGCAAGCCTTCTTCTTATTGGAAACATAAATGGACGATGCAGGATCGCACCCTACCTGGATGACGGCAAGCCCCGGCGGACAAAAGGAAGAATTCTCCTCCCCACTCTCGCGTATGCTACGAATCTGATCTGCAATCTGCTCGCGAATCATAGCTGATATTTCTTTCCCAGAGATAATTTTTGCTGGCATCGTGTCAGCCTCCCTTTGCTTGTATTTCCAGCCATTGCGACTGGGATATTAAAAGTTTTCGAGGTTTGCTTCCTTCAAAAGATCCAATATAGCCCTTTTCTTGCATGCGGTCAATCAGACGTGCCGCTCTCGGATAACCAATATTCATTCGTCGCTGCAAAATTGACACAGAAGCACAGCCAGCAACCAATACAATATCAACTGCCTGCGGAAGTAGTTCATCTTCATCACCTGAACTCGCATCAGATGAGCCAGCGTGATTTCCAGAGGTTGCCGAGACAATTGCTTCCGCTTCTTCTGGATCATATGTGCCCATATTTTGTGATTTCAAAAACTCGATAATGGATTCAACTTCGCCATCAGAAACAAAAGCGCCTTGTCCGCGTTGCGGTTTTGCGGCGCTCTGCGGATAGAACAGCATATCGCCTTTACCGAGCAGTTTCTCAGCACCCACCATGTCTAAAATCGTACGGCTATCAACCTGAGAAGATACAGCAAAGGCAATACGTGACGGAATGTTTGCCTTAATTACCCCGGTGATGACGTCAACAGACGGCCTTTGCGTCGCAATGAGCAGATGGATTCCAGCAGCTCTTGCCATAGCCGTAAGTCTAGCAATTGATTCTTCAACCTCTTTTGACGCGACTTGCATCAGATCTGCCAGCTCGTCAATTACAATGAGTATGAGCGGAAGTTGAGGCTCTTTTCGACGAGCCAGTTCTTCGTTATATCCGCGGAAATCACGCACAGCCGCCTCAGCAAAAAAGCCATATCTACGTGTCATCTCACCAACTGCCCAATTCAACGTGTTTGCCGCCTTCTTGGGGTCAGTAACGACGGGTGCAAGCAAATGCGGAATACCATTATATATCGATAATTCAACTACTTTTGGATCAATCATAAGTAAGCGCACTTGATCCGGTGTTGCTTTACACAAGATGCTAATCAGGATTGAATTAATGCACACCGATTTACCAGAGCCTGTCGCACCAGCGATAAGTAGATGCGGCATTTTCGACAAATCGCACAAGATTGGATTACCTGGAATATCGCGCCCCAATGCAACTAGAAGCGGCGAACCTGCTTTCCGAAAAGCGGGCGTGTCTAAAAGGCTGCGAAGCGTTACTGCAGAGGTCTCTGCATTGGGAATCTCTATACCGATCGCTGATTTTCCTGGAATAGGCGCCTCAATGCGAACGCCCACAGAAGCCATCGCCAAAGCGAGGTCATCTGTCAGATTGACAATTCGGCTGACTTTGATACCCGGTCCTGGGGTTAATTCGAAACGTGTAATGGCAGGTCCATGCGTAATGTTGATAACTTTTGCAATGACACCAAAACTTGCCAGTGTATCTTCCAGCTTTTTCCC
>JBPOHB010000276.1:0-1730 GCA_052036055.1 Bacillota bacterium
GTGAAAATATCTAAATCAACGCCTTGAATATTTCCCTCTGCTGATCGAAGTATCCGTTTAGAAAGAAGCTCGTTGTAAATGTCTAGGATACCCTTTTTTTCCGAGTGTGGTCGAAACGAGCGAATAAGGCGAGATAGTCGTGTCCAATCAGAAACAAGCGAAATAGTCGGGCTAAAGAATGGAGCTTTTTCATTCAGTGCCTCGTACTCGGTATCATTCCGATATCGATATCTGCAAGCTATCTCACTCGCAGCTTGGCGAATTTTCAGAACCCCTGACTCGGGGATGTCTATGTATCTGAATTCGATATTAACGTTATCGTCTGATTTAAATTCATTTTGGAAAGCCTTCACCCTGTCTGCAAGATCAGGTCTGACATCTCGGAAATTAACAACTTCAACGATTAGCTTGCTATTTGTACTTTTGTCAATTGCAAGAATGTCAATCCTTGTCTTTCCGGTACTTAGTGGAACCTCATGATGAACTTCGTAACCACGGGCCAAGTATTCTTGTTTGAGCAATCCTATCTGCGCTTGTTCATACATTTTCGTTGTCACCACAGATCTCCACCGTTCGAGGCATATGCCTCAACTCTAATAGCCGTTGCTTGTTTTGTTCCACTAATTGCTTCTGCTATACCTGCTGCAGAGCCTACTGGAACATTTACGAGGGCTCCTGCTGTTCTTTTAATTCGTTCTGCAATGATGCGCATCACCTGTTTGTCATTCATAAGTAGTTTTGGCGGATTGCTGATTTTTCCATTCTGTTCAGAGAAAGCATCAATAAGATGCTTAAGTCCATTATCAACATCAGAATATTGATCGGTTTTTGGGAAATAAAAAACTTTGACTGTTACGTCGTCGGCGTAAGGGGCGGGAATGGAAATAGGTTGTTTTCTAGCTATCGCCGTTTGACACGAAGAGAGAACATCGGATTGCCATTCCTGCTTTCTCTTAGGGTCTTTTCCGTTAACGCTAGAAGGGAGGCCGTTTACGACAAATTCAAGTGGGATACACATATTCTGATTGAGATATTTATTTTGCGTATTGTCAACTCGGATAGCGATTTGTCATTGTGGCTGGTCTTTTTGGCTGATTTCCTCATGATTTCTGCCTGACTCGTTGCCCTAAATCCGATTGGTCATGACCCTGATGTGGAGCAATAAATACTTTCGCATCACATTACAAATAACCATCAGGAGAATGATATGAGTTTAGTTAGACACGCCAACAGCCCGTACTGGTACATGAGTTTCATGGTCAATGGCAAGACGGTTTTCCGTTCAACAAAGACCTCCAATAAGGTTCTGGCCCAGAAGATCGAGAACGAAACCCGGAAGCAGCTGATCGAAGGAATTCACTTCGACACCAAGGAAGAAATCACCCTCAAAGACATCATCGACATCAATATGTCTTCCCGTCTTGAAAGCAAGAGCAGGGGGCAGATGCTGTGTTATTCGTACAAATTGCTGGGATTCAAAAAGAACAACATCACCAAGGAGATCGTGAAGGTATTCGGATTTGATCCTTCAACGCCATTCCATGAGATGACCAGCAAGGACCTGTTCCGGTTGATGATGGCCCGTAAAGCGGAGGGGATTGCGACAGCGACATTCCTTCATGAACTGGTCTTTTTCAATGGCCTGATCACGACGGCGAAACAGCTTGGCTACCGAGTTCCCGATATCGACATCAAGGAATTCAAGAAGGACCATAAGATCAAGCAGGGGA
>JBPOHB010000188.1:0-4885 GCA_052036055.1 Bacillota bacterium
CGATCGCCCTTCTTGTATCCCTTGAGAAAAACCTGTGCAATGCACTGTGCTTCAAGAGAATCATCTTCTATATGTGTAACGGCGGCGTGAAGGTTCGGATCGAATTGACCCCCTCGCTCTGCCGCGATTTCCTCAACGCCTAACTTAGCAAGCACGTCTGCTCCTTGCTTCCGAATCATCGACAGCCCCTCGTAGACCTTCATCGCACTCTGATTGCCCTCTTCCGGTATACAGGCAAGCGCTCTGTCCACATTATCCATCACGAGAAGCCATTCTTTTGTAACATCAGCTGCCGCCTCAGTGTATAGACTCTCCCGCTCTTTTTGCGTCCTGCGTCTAAAATTGTCATATTCGGCAAGGAGATGAATATATCGGTCCTTGACTTCCTCTAGCTCTTGCGACGTAGAATCAGATATGACTTCATCATTTTCGCCAGTCTCTTCAAAGGGATCATCATTCAACCCTTCTTCGAATTCTTCATCGAAAGCGGGTGTCTCTTCAAACCCCGCAGGTGAAATGATGTCCTCTGCTGCAAAACTTTCCTCATTCATCTCTTCCTTCTTGGACGGTTTCTTCATGCTTTCTTGCCTCCACTCGTTTCTTTAAGCCGGATAAGCTGATCATTCATTGCGGTTCTCACAAATCCGATCTGCGAAATGACTTTCGAATATTCCATTCTCTTAGGTCCAATGACCCCGATATTGCCAACAATGCGATCTCCCATATTATATGTCGTAGAAATGAAACTGCAATCCTGAAGTCCTTCAAGAGAAATCTCCTGCCCAATACGAATCATGTAGGATGGTGATTTGTTTGACTCGTTCATTTCATTTATGTATCCTGCAATCATCTTATTCTGCGATAAGGTATCAAAAAGTCCTCTGGCTCTATGAATATCGCTAAACTCAGGGAAAGACAACATCTTATTGGTGCCTTCCATATATACTTCAAGATTATCCGCCTGCTTAATGGCCGTATACGCCTCAAAAAGAATCTGGTTAAGTAATGAATCCGGGATCTGCGCTGATTTGGCCGCTGTGGTAACTGTTACAAGGGTAATATCTTCAAGGGGCTTCCCACAGAGACCTTTCTCGATTGCCCGAGAAACCTCGAACAATTGATCATCCGTCAGATAATTCGGAATCCGCACGAGGCGATCCTTCACGATACCTGCAGACAAAACAACCACCACCAGAACCTTCCCTGGCTCAATCATCATCATCTTCAGCTGAGTCAGAAAACTCTTGTGCACATGCGGTGTTATTGCAAGCGACATATACCCTGTCTTCTCCGAAAGCATGCTAGATGCCTTACGAATCAAAACGGATACTTCGTCAAAAGCATCGGACAATCGAGACGAAATGTCTTCTGCCTCTTCATCAGATACCTCCTCGACATGCATCAAGGAGTCCACATATTCCCGATAACCTTTATCGGATGGAACGCGACCAGCTGATGTGTGCGGTTGCTCCAAATAACCAAGCTCTTCTAAATTAGACATCTCATTACGGACAGTAGCGGAACTGACCTGAAAATCATGCCGTTCAACCAGGGACTTCGACGCAACAGGTTCAGCCGACGCAATATAGTCGTCAACAATTGCTTGCAAAATCAGTCTCTTGCGATTATCTAGCGGCATACGTCAACCCTCCCATCACAGCAAATCAATCAACTTAGCACTCAACGCGTCTGAGTGCTAAGTCAACTTTATCACCAATGTCAGGGAATGTCAAACAAATTCTCGAAAAACTTCATTGGCAAAATCGAGGCCTTTTTGTGTGAGAAAATAATGACTATTCTCGCTTTCAATCAGCCCCTTACGAGTTAACCCTGCCAATTCCTTCGCAAATATGGATTCCATCCTTCTTCCATAACGTCCGAGAAATTCTTCTTCGCTGACACCTTCCATCAGGCGAAAAGAAAGTAGCATAAATTCTTTTTCCGACTCTCCGCTTGAAATCGCATCACAGGAAGCGATCCATTCATCCGTAGACACAACGGGAAGCTTCATAATCTGAAGATACCTATCCAGGTCATTTGTATTCCCCAAACGGCAGTTCTTACGGTACGCATGTGCGCCAACACCAAAGCCGTGATAGGGGTTTGCTTTCCAGTAATTGATATTGTGGCGGCTTTCATAGCCAGGGAGAGCGCAATTGCTGATCTCATAATGGTGATACCCGGACGAAACGAGTTCCCGAATCATCTGATGATACATTTCTCTTTCCGTTTCGGAATCAGGGAGCAAATCCTCGTGCTTGTTATACATATCATAAAATTTCGTATCTTCTTCAAGCGTAAGCGCATAATGCGAAATGTGCGGAATACCTGATGCAATTAGAATGGCAAGAGACTCCATCGCATCTTCTAGCGTCTGCCCAGGGAGTCCTGTCATGAGATCACAACTAATGTTTTCGAAACCGGCTTCTCTCGCGTCTGATAAGGAAAGCAAGCTTTGTTTTGCATCATGGATTCTCCCGATTCTTCTCAGAATAGGATCCGAAAAAGACTGAATACCCAGTGAAAGCCGATTGATACCAGCTGCATGATAGGCGGCAAGTGTATCCAGGCTTACCGTCCCGGGATTGGCCTCAAGCGTGATCTCCGCGTGATCATCGATGCCAAAACACGCGGCAAGCTTCAGCAAAACCATCGTAATATGATCTGGTGTAATGAGCGAGGGGGTTCCTCCGCCAAAATAGATTGTTTGCAACGGGACTATTTGATCCGATTTATCTTGGGAAACGACTTGAATTTCTTGGCAAAGAGCCTGAATGTATTCATCTATCTTGTCTTCACGTTTTTCGTAAGATACAAAATCGCAATACGGACATTTGTGAATACAAAAAGGGACATGAATATAGGCAGAACGAATATCCATTCACGCCACCGCTACTTGCATATGCATGTTGATAATTGGGATATCCATCCTGTGACACCTGTGCTTATATAGCCACATATACAAAATAACCTCATTCGAAAAAGCTATTTGAGTTCTTTCTTATTCTTCTGGACACGAACCAGAATTTCCGTCAACTGACTTTCCACTTCCGTTAATCTCTGTCTGGCATAATCTGTTGCCGCGACCCTCATCTGCCATGCAGCCTGGTTGGCCTGCTCGATCGTTGCCTGTGCCATTTCTCTCGCACGAAGCGTAATCTCATGTTCATTGATCATAATCGCCGAACGTTGCTCGGTCTCTCGTAGAATACTCTCTGCCTTCTGCCTTGCGCTTGCGACTACTTGACGATTCTGCTCAAGAAGCCAGCGAGACTGATGAATCTCCTCAGGCAAATTCTCACGGATTTGATTAATCCAGTAGAGAAGATCTTCGCGATCGACAACACAATTATCTGAAAACGGAAGACTCTTTGCCTGACGAACCGTATCCGTCAAACGGTCAAGTAACTCAATGATGTCCGTCTCGCTTGCGCTTCCTTGATGTATATTATCATGCATGTTCTGCCCCTCCATCAAACTCTCTTCGTCCTTTCAAGAATTTTGGCTGTAACATAATCCGATATGACCGGAGACACCATGCCGGAAATATCGCCTCCATAAAAAGCAACTTCCTTGATTATTGATGAACTCGTATAAGCCAGATCTGTCCGACAAGGAAGCATAATTGCATCAAATTCTTTGTAGAGAAGTCGATTCGCCGCCGCCATCTCCGCTTCAATTCGAAAGTCAGATTCACTTCTAAGTCCGCGAACAACGGCAGACGCGCCTTCCTCTTTGAAAAGGTCAACAAGTAGGCGATCATATGAAATCACTTCAATGGAAGGAAACATATTTAGACAGCGCGTCGCCATTTCGACGCGTTCATCAATCGTAAACAAATAGTTTTTTGATCGATTTTGCATGACAGCAACAAGCAGACGGTCGCATAAGTTTGCGGCTCGTCTGGCAACATCAAGATGCCCTAGAGAAAATGGGTCAAAACTGCCGGGGAAGATAAACGTTTTCACTCGGCTAGAATACCTCCAATAATGCTAACATCTTGTGTAAAATGTTAGCACGGTGGAACCGTACTTACAACGTCTGTTGAATGTCAAATTGGTTACATTTTCTGGTAAAACATCTTCTTGGGCATGTTCAACGATCATAATGCCATCTTCAGACAGCAAATTATACTCGCAAACCGTTTTCGCAATCTTCTCTGCGTATTTTTTTGAAAGAACATAGGGAGGATCCATATATATAATATCAAACAGCTTCTTCTCTTCGCCAAGTTGCCTTAACAGGCTAAAAACATCCCTCTTGTAGAAGAGTATTTGTTCCTCCAAATGGGTTTTCCGTATGTTCTCCGTTATCGCGAAGGCACTTCTTGCGTTTTCATCCACCAAGTACGCCGATTTTGCGCCACGGCTTACGGCCTCAATACCCATTTGCCCAGATCCGGAAAACAGATCCAAAAATTGCGAATTGGGTATTCTCATCATGATAATGGAAAACAGTGCTTCTTTCACTTTATCTGTCGTTGGTCTAGTTGTATCTCCTTTGGGAGCGAGCAGCGGTATTCCCTTACATTTTCCAGCAATTACTCTTGGCATTTTTTCCTCTTTCTCTTAAGCAAGTATCAGCTTCTCATAGTGTCGGATAATCATATTCGTTTCGGAATCGCAGCTGAAATGCTTCTATCAACTGCTGCGTCTCGCCTTTTGAAAGTGAACGATCCCTTTCAAAAAGACGATCTAGTGCCTTGCTGACTCTTTCAAGTACATCCATGTCTCTATATAAATTGGCGATTCGAAGAGCCGGAATTCCGTGTTGTCTAGTACCAAAAAAATCTCCAGGGCCACGAAGCCTTAGATCCTGTCTCGCAATCTCGAAGCCATCTAGTGTCTTACACAAGACTTTCAGCCGCTTCAGGGATATCCCATCT
>JBPOHB010000222.1:0-2713 GCA_052036055.1 Bacillota bacterium
ATGTTATAAAATTCTTGTGTAATACGCCTTGCGAAGAAAATTGCGAATACTGCCGCAACGCTCTTGATATACACAAGTGGCTAAAAGCCTTCTTCGGTTATCCCAGCTTCCGCAAGTTTGCCGGTGATGAAATCTCGTTACAAGAAGTTGCTGCACAAGCAGCTGTCGATGGCAAATCACTTCTTGCTGTCTTTCCAACGGGCGGTGGAAAGTCAATTACATTCCAATTGCCTGCACTTATGGCAGGTAGAGCAACACACGGTCTTACGATTGTGATTTCTCCTCTTCAATCGTTGATGAAAGACCAAGTTGATAACCTTGTGGAGAAAGGTATCGAAGGTGCAGTAACTATCAATGGAATGATGAATCCCATTGAGCGTGCAGATGCCATTGAAAGAGTTAAAAACGGCAAGGCATCTCTGCTTTACATATCCCCCGAACAGCTCCGTTCAAAGACAATAGAAAGATTGTTGATGTCGCGTAATATCGTGCGTTTCGTTATCGATGAAGCACATTGTTTCTCTGCTTGGGGGCAGGACTTCAGAGTAGATTATTTGTATATCGGGGATTTCATTCGAAAGCTTCAGAAGGATAAGAAAACCGAGCGAAAACCCATCCCCGTGTCCTGCTTTACAGCAACGGCAAAGCAAAAGGTTATCTCGGATATATGTGATTATTTCTATAAAAAGCTCGATTTGACATTAGAGATCTTCGCTTCAAAAGCCACGAGAGAAAACCTTCACTATACCGTCTTACACAAAGAAACGGATGAAGAAAAATACAGTGCATTAAGAACGCTAATTGCGCAAAAGCAATGTCCGACGATTGTTTACGTATCAAGAACAAAACGTACATTTGAGCTTGCGTCAAAGCTGACGAGCGATGGATTTAAGGCTCTTCCTTACAACGGAAAAATGGATGCCAACGATAAAGTTATCAATCAAGAAGCATTCATGAATAACGAGGTGTCGATTATTGTAGCAACCTCAGCATTTGGTATGGGTGTTGACAAGAGTGATGTAAAGCTTGTTGTGCACTATGATATATCGGATTCCCTCGAAAATTATGTTCAGGAAGCAGGCAGAGCCGGACGAGATCAATCCTTACAAGCCGAGTGTTATGTTCTTTTCAACGACAATGATCTTGATAAGCATTTCATAATGCTAAACCAAACCAAATTAAGCATCAGCCAAATTCAACAGGTATGGAAAGCAATCAAAGACCTTACTCAAAATCGCCCCAACATATGCTGTTCTGCACTTGAAATCGCACGTCAAGCGGGATGGGATGACTCTGCCGGTGCCGAAATGGAAACTCGTGTAAGAACCGCAATATCAGCACTTGAAACCGCAGGATATATTGTGCGAGGCAGAAACGTTCCGAAGGTATTTGCAACGAGCATTAGAGCTAAAGACATGACCGAGGCATCTTATCGCATTCGAAGCTCATCTCTCTTTTCTGAAGAACAACGTACGGCAGCTCTGCGTATAATTAAATCATTAATATCAAGCCGTAGTATTGCGACGGCAGGAAACGATGAAGCTGAATCACGAATAGATTATCTCGCCGACAACCTTGCACTATCAAAAGAAGCGGTTATTGAGGCAATCAATTTGATGCGTCAAGAAGGTTTGTTGGAAGATTACAGCGATATGTCCGCATACATTAACGATTCGGACAGTCACCATAAATCATCGCTCATCCTTGAACGATTCGCAAAGCTCGAACGCTTTATTCTCTCAAAAATTGATGAAGAAGGCGCAAGTTTCGGATTCAAAGAATTGAACGAGTCTGCTCAAGAAGAAGGAATCACTACATCCACGATTAAGAACATAAAGACAATCCTCTACTTTCTTTCTATCAAAAATTACATCCACAAAGAAGAAAATCGAGATAGCGTTTCCGTAGATGTAGTACCGGCATTAGGGCTTAAAAACTTGACGGACAAGTTTGAGAGGCGTATTGAGTTGTGCAGATTCATACTTACCGAGTTGTATGCAAAAGCCGAGCAGAAAGAAAAAGAAGCAGAGGGTGAGGATCTGAAGCCTGTTGTCTTTTCTCTGGTGGGACTTTACAAAGAATATCAAAGCACGCCTAAAATGAACATAGGAGGAATTCCTGTTGAACTAAGCGATGTCGAAGATTCTCTTCTGTATATGTCCAAGATTGGTGCGCTGAAGCTTGAAGGCGGATTCCTCGTGCTCTATAATGCTATGGAGATCAAGCGCATCGTAAGAGATAACCGAATCAAATACAAGGTCGACGATTATAGATTGCTCGACGAATTCTACAAGCAGAAAATCCGTCAAATACACATTGTAGGTGAGTACGCAAATCTTATGGTGCGTGATTATGATGCTGCTTTGCAGTTTGTTCAGGATTACTTCAATATGGAGTTCAAGAAATTCATAGCGAAGTATTTCAAGGGAGAACGTGCAAAAGAAATTGAGCGCAATATAACTCCTGACAGATATAATCAGTTGTTCGGTGATCTTTCCGATATACAAGAAGAAATCATCAATGATATATCTAAATACATAGTTGTCGCAGCCGGTCCCGGAAGTGGAAAAACAAGAGTCCTTGTTCACAAGCTTGCTTCTCTCTATCAGTTGGAGGATGTCAAGCATGAGCAGATGCTTATGCTTACCTTCTCACGAGCCGCGGCTACCTAGTTCAAAAAGCGGTTGCATATGCTCATTGGAAATGCGGCGAA
>JBPOHB010000062.1:0-3966 GCA_052036055.1 Bacillota bacterium
GTACTGGATATCCAAGCTGACGCAGCGTTGGTATTCCTCGTATGAGTGCCAGGGATTCTTCCGTACTCACCCCAAAACCAATGCCCGGATCAATGACTATATGATCGTCGGAAATGCCAGCATCTCGAGCAATTTTCACTGATTTTTCTAAAAATGCAACGGCATCCGATACGATGTCGCCACTTCTGGACAAGAGGGATTCGTCACGCGCATTAAACATAAGTATGACTCCTGCACTTGTCTCATAAGCTACCTTTGCAATATCCGCATTGTGCTGAAATCCCCATATGTCATTGACGATTGCCGCTCCAGCCTTAATGGCTGCTTCGGCAACCTTTGGTTTTGATGTATCAATTGAGATCGCAACATCAAACGCGGCAGAAATCGCTGAAATCACGGGGACAATCCGGCTAATTTCTTCTTCTGGCGTGACGGGTGTATAACCCGGTCTTGTCGACTCACCGCCAACATCAATTATGTCCGCGCCAGCTTCTATCAAGGCTCTGGCATGTTCTAAAGCCGAAGCAGTATGAAAATACTGTCCGCCATCAGAAAATGAATCCGGGGTTACATTCAGTATCCCCATTACATACGTTTTTCTTCCAACAAGGAATTTCCTGTCTTTGGCACAGAAATAGACTTTGTTATCGCTGCTTTTTGTCTCGCCGCAAGAAGTCATAGCATCTCCAATCAGTCATGTGGACGGTTAATCAATGAGAGGGCTTCCGATCGGGTCCTCGCATCTGCTCGGCACCCACCTCGCATGGCAGAAGTAACTGTTTTTGAACCCGGTCTACGAATACCGCGCATCGTCATGCATAGGTGTTCCGCTTCAATGACTACACATACAGATTGAGCACCCACTGCCTCTTGAATTGTATCGGCAATCTCAGACGTTAATCGTTCCTGAAGTTGCGGTTTCCTTGAAAGCGTGTCGACGATTCTGGCAACCTTTGACAGTCCGAGAATCTTCCCGTCTTTAGGGATATACACAACATGAGCTTTCCCATGAAAAGGTAATAGATGATGTTCGCACATCGAATAGAATGGAATATCTCCGATAAGTATCATCTCATCATTTCCTGGTTCACTAAAGACCTTGATGTCATCGTGAACATCATGATGAAGCCCGTAAAACACTTCTGCATACATGCGAGCAACTCGGGCAGGCGTCTCTCGAAGGCCCTCTCGGTCCGGATTCTCACCAACGGCCTCGAGGATGTCTCGCACTGCCTTCTCGATTTTTTCCAAATCCACATTCTTCTCGTAATCATTATTCTTCTCGTAATCTTCACTTCTCAAGTACGATTCCTCCTAAATATGGTTATCCATTCGCTTCTTCTCCAGAACCGATTGACGATATTGCAACGGCGTTATTCCCATATGCTTTCGAAACGCAACATTAAATCGTTGCGGACTTGAGAATCCAACCTGGAGAGCAACCCCGCTGACCTTAATTTCCTGCTGTTCCAATAGTTTGCACGCATGATTTACGCGGACTTGCATCAAAAACGCCATTGGACCCATGCCGATTTCATCACGGAAGGCCCTTGTGAAATATCCTTGGCTTAAAAACACATATGCGGCCGCATCTGCGACAGAAATATCCCGATCATGATTTTGCACCAAAAAGTCGCGTGCGATGATCACTAATTCCCTGGCTTTGCCGTGTTTGACCCGAAGACTTTCTTCCCATTCCTCTCGAATAGCCCTTGAAAGAAATACAAGAAGCTCCATTGCAAGGAATTGCATCATGAGCTCCTTCGCAAATGCCTCCTGTTTGCTTTCTCTCATAATACGTTCAACCAATTGCCCAATCTCTTGTCTGCTCTTGCCGGATATCACCAAATACGGATCCTCATTACTTCCGCTGCCCTCGGCAGAGCCACTCGCAAAATCCAAGAAACTGGCAAGTGTGCGCGTCGAAATGCCACGCAGCGCAGCCGGGACACTAGGTCCAGTCCGAATCTTGGCGTTTTCAGCTTTTGCGTCAGGTTCAAAAGGACTTCGGAGCAAAGCTTGGGCATCCTTAATGTTCTGCGAAAAGCCAAAATATAACACAACCATATCCGCATGACCGCTTAGTACGCGGATTGCGTGCGATACATTTGAACGAATTATGATCGTTGAACCTTTTTCCAAAAGAACACTCTTTTTATCAACCAAGAATTCTGCCTGACCCGATCGCAGATAAATCAGCTCATTGGATGGATGTTTGCTAGATGTTGGAACGGGCGTACTTTTCTCGAAATTCCGCTCAATACCCTCGAAAACGACCGGTATCGAACCAGCTGCTTCTAAAATGCTCTTCTCGACAGCAGGAAGTAAATCTTCAAACATGGCTAACCGTCCTTTCGTAAGTTACGAGATATTGCCCTGGGTCTTTTAACTAAATCGTATGTTATCAATATACACGGAGCCCTTGTCCTCATCATCATATATAGAAATTTCCATGGAACGAATCATAAGCTTCGTATCGGGGATACAAACAAATTGGAGCGTCTGCCACATAAGTCCAGCCTTCAGATTAACCTCTCCGACAAATCCCTCGATAGATACTCTTTTCGCATTCTGATCTGGATTAAACACATCTATTTTCACTTCGCAAAATGTTGAAAGATCCAGTGGTGCATATAAAGTTATATAATCCAAAATAGGTGAAAAAGAGAAAACGCCTTCTTCTGGAACATATTCGATTCGAAGTGATGCCGATCCCTCCGTCTTATTCATTGTTTCAAGGAAAATACTACCATGACCACGGCAGACACGATAAGCTGGAAGTAAAGCAAAATCGAAGCCTTCCTTCTCAATGCCAACAATAGATAATTGATCACAATTCGCAAAGGATAAATCCGGAGAATATACGGAGTCTTCTTTGCTAAAGCGAAAGGGCAGAACAGGAAGGTCTGATCGACTTTTGAAGGTAGCTTCATGCGGAATTGGGTAGTATCCGTATGTAACGCCATATGGTTCGGAGACATTATCATGCCATACCATAACTCGAACGCCATGAAGAACCTTTGCATGAGCAGGATAATAGACACGATTCTTTCCGCAAACAGCAAATCCGCGAAGAGACGACTCGTTTTCGGCTAGTTTTAATCCGTCACTTGTGTTGTCAAATGTCAGCATAGCTTTATTACCGATAATCTCAACCCCGACACATTCCGGCGAAGCTGTTGGCATTTTGGGAGTAAAGTGAAGTCCAAGAGCGATCGTAGACAGCCGTCGTCCAATCTGGAACTGCATCGTCTTATCTGGCAGAAGCATATCATGGAGACTGAGAATGCCTATCGGCATAGGTATTCGCCGACGTATGGAAGAGAGTGATTCATTAAAATTAACATATGCATACGGGTCGCTTGAATAGGCAGGACGAAGATGCAGTAAAATCAATGAAGGGATACTCTGTTTCGTAGAAATGATTTTCGGGCCAAATACCTCTGATAAATCCGTAAGCAATGCACGAATGAATACTTCGTAATTATCTGTAAGTTCACTATCCTCGTGATCCGGCGCAAATACGATCCCGCGAATACTCATGTCTTTTAGTGGGAAGAGTCTCTCGTTATATAGCAATCCCATTACTTTTGTTCTAGGTGTAGTCATATCCGGCAAATACTCTTGCTTCTCTGGCGTTTCTTTTCGAGTTGCGAATACGGGAATGTCAAAGGAAAGTGTCGAAATATTCCCCTGATGTCTTGATTTATCTTCACCAGCTTTTTCCGAGTTAACGGGTAAATCGCCAAACATCAGCTCGCATTCTTGACCCGGTTTGGTCTCTTCATCCTTGTCATCATCTTCCGTGATTTCTATCGTCGTTTCTGGAACGGGAGAAGATGGAGTCTCCTTGATCTCGTTTTCTTTGTTCGCAGGTATGCCAAATAATTCCTTCCATGCATTTTCATCAAAATAGAGATGCTTCTCCTTGAGATCGTTTTCGATCTGTGAAAATGAATGAATGGT
>JBPOHB010000238.1:0-4292 GCA_052036055.1 Bacillota bacterium
AGTGTGCCATTACTTGCGGCTGACATTATGTTCTTCGACATATCTGAAACCACTAGTTTACAGGTATGAAGGTTCGGCTCCACAGAATCGACTTGATCCGTTATTTCGGATGCTTTGACATATCCAGATATGCCATCAGAAGTCATAATATGAACGAAAAGAGGATCACAATCCGTATCAAGCAAAGTGACTGGTTCATTGTAGAGAACCTGAGAAATTCGGACAGATGTAACATCGTCTACCGAATAAATGTTTGAAGCATATGCCGTGATAATCCTTGTGCTGGAAGAGTAAATCCGATCTGGCTCCACATCCTCTTGCATAACCACCTCGTTGCTCGTGAATATTTTGGGCAACAAAATGGGAAACAGCCAAAATAGGAGACCCACGAGCATCAGGAGAACGGCCAAAGGTACAACAAATCGCGGCAGCCTGTGCCTTTTTTGTTGATATAGATACTCTTCCTTATCCGTCAGATCCCACTCTTGACGAACATCTTGTGCCGAGCCGAATTTACCTTTGAGCTCAGCCATGGAATCCGGCACTCTACGTCGAACCCCCTGAAGTGGATTCTCCTTTTTTGTTCCCGATCTTCTCTTAATCCACGCTTTGATCTTATCCGTAAGCTTCGGCCCTTTTTCACTCTCCAGTGTTACTGTCCGAAGCTTCTGCTTTGCCTGCTTTTCTTTTTTCCCGAAAATGGTCATGCCCTGATCCCTTCCTTATCGCTTTCAGAAAATAGCATCACGCACACGGCGGATGCACGATCTGACTCATGTGTCAGGCTAATATCAGAAGATAGTCCGAAATGCTTCGCAAAAAGAAGATTTGTCTTCCCATGCAAATGCAAAATCGGTTTACCCCTGTCATCACAAAGAATCTCCATGTCAACAAATCGCACGCCTTCTCTTCCGATTCCCGTACCAAGTGCCTTGGAAACCGCTTCCTTAGCTGCAAAACGAGCCGCATATGATTCCAGCGAATGTTTTCCTTTTGCTTCGCACAGGGCTTGTTCAGCGGGCGTGTAGACGCGGGTAAGAAATGCCTCGCCTTGCTTCTCGAGAATCTCGCGAATGCGCGTAATTTGGATCGAATCTATTCCGCAGGTTATTTTCACGGTCACGCCTCTCTCATCGAATTCGGTATTTCTCGCTGCTGCGAATGTCTTTTCCTTCAAATTGTAATGCCGGATAATCTCCGATCAATCGGGAACACAGCCTGTCATCGTAGACTCTTTTCATCTCCGATAAGGATAGGTTCGTCGTGATAATCGTGGCAACATGCATTTGTTTGCGCGTGCCAAGTATCTGTAA
Source organism: Bacillota bacterium (assembly GCA_052036055.1). GTDB lineage: Bacteria > Bacillota > Clostridia > Saccharofermentanales > Saccharofermentanaceae > Firm-13. The sequence continues at coordinate 1,314 of JBPOHB010000238.1, forward strand.
CAAGTCCGAATTGTTGTTTTTGCCATATGGCTCGATGCCAAGCTCATCGATGACCAGAAGCTCGGCCTGCATCATCAGATTCCGCTGCTTTGTTACTATTTCCATCCTTGATGGGTCTGGTGAGAAGGAATTGGAAAGCGTGCGGTATTCACTTAATATATCCAAAAGCTCAGAAATGCGAAGAACAAGCGTTGAGCATGCTTTGTTGGCAACCGCACGCGCTATGCAGACAGCAAGAAACGTCTTGCCAGTTCCGGGTTTGCCCCAGAAGAGCAGATTCCCTGACGCCCCTGGAAATGATTCGATATAGGCCTCTGCGTAGCGTCTGATTGGGCGAATCTTCTCTGGCTCCGAATAGATGTCTTCCGAATATTTTGCAAAAGAAATGTCTTCATAGAGCAGAAGACCGGAAGATTTCAGGATGGAAGGAATCAGTAACTTCTTATAGCACGAGCAGGGCACACCTTTCGAAACACCTGTATCCTTGCATAATGAGCAAATTGGAATGATTTGATCGTAATGATCTGGAATATCCTGCTCAATCATAAATTGCTTTCTCTGCCGCTCAAGTTCCATAAGCGTAGATCGGTCTTGCGAAAGATCCGCCTGATCCATGATGTGCAAAAGAATATCCGCCTTGCATGCGCGTATCTCTTGATCAAGCAACTTAAGGTGCGGATACGTCAGGTGATACTGTGCCACCGTCTGATCTCTCATCAACTCACTTCTTGCTCTGCGGTCAGAAAGGATATTGGAAGCGATTATCTGATCATTTGTCATCATGATTCCTCTTTGCCTTGCATTCTCTTTGCGTTAAGTCTTTCTAGCAATTCGTTCGGATCAGCCTCGAAAGCACGCATTTGCTCATCTGTATATGACACGCCTTCAAAATTCTGTTTGCCCGCACTTTTGTGTTCTGACATACTGGCATCTTTGTTTTTACGGTACGCAAGTTTATTTCGAATTGCCTGCTCTTCCTCGAATTTTTCGGCTTCCTGCAAATTCTTAACACCTGACGCAAACCATGTCTTGAGGAAATCGTCTGCAAGCTTCATTGATGGATGCTCCATCTGCGACATTTTGCGGACGGCAAAATCGATTACCTCATAAGGATATCGGAGTTTCTCAACCCAGATTCGGATATACTCTTCATCGTATTCCGTCAGTTTCTTGCGCAGACGGTTACCTAATTTACGCATAGTCAAGGATATCAACGACTCAACATCGAGAAATTGGCTCAATTCTTGCATGTCGTGAATGTTCTTTGCATGCCATCTCACAGCCATTTCTTTGAGCGGAACCATGGTCGACAGCTGTTTCCGATCACTGCAAATTTGGAATAATTTGTATACAACCTGTGTGTCAAAGGTAAAATCATCCAGCAGAATATCGATTTCACGATACCACTTATACCCCATAGAACCGTGGAAAAAAGTCTTCGCAACAGATGCAGCAAGATTGTCTCGCCTCTCATCCTCCGGAGAAATCGGTCGCGCCGCAACTTTCTCAGGCGAATCCTGCATCCGCTTGATATAGCCGTCTACCTCAATCGACTTAATATCTACAATGCTAATCCCATCTTTATCATTCCATTCGATCAATCCGGCAAGAACGAGCTGTGTCAGTGAACCCTTTACTTCATCTATTTCAGTCGACAGGCGTGCGGCAAGATCCTTCTCATTAAGGGATCTCTTGTTTTTACATGCCATAAGGACATACAAGTAACACTGGATTGCGCACGAAGTCAGACCCGTCATATATTCCGAAATGAACAAATCAGAAACCACTGTATCCGACAAAAGAAGATTCTTCTTTTCTTCAATACGCATGCCTATTCTCCCAAACAAATTTACGTTCATCTAAACTGCGCTTCATTATAGCATCTTTCGGAAGCATCATAAAGCGTGAAGGCACGCGCGGATATTACTCAATTGTCGTCGCCATTTTCTTGTAGGATTCATATCTCTCCATAGAATCTTCATGGTTTTTCGCAAAAAGAGCCTCTACCGTCTCCTTCGGGTATTTCTTGTAGAGCGAATTGTATCGGACCTCACTGCCAAGAAAAGCAGCAAAGTCTCCCGTTGGCGCCTTGGAATCGAGAACAAATGGATTCTTCCCTTCTTCCTTCAAATTTGGATTGTAACGATACAGATGCCAATATCCACATTCAACTGCATCTTTTTCGTGCTTTTGTGTCGAACCCATTCCTGTCTTAATTCCGTGATTGATGCACGGAGAATAGCAAATAACAATAGACGGGCCCTGATATGCTTCTGCCTCGGTAAACGCTTTTATTGTCTGCGTCTGTGACGCGCCCATAGCGACCTGGGCTACATAGACGTAGCCATAACTCATGGCCATCATGCCAAGATCTTTCTTTTTCAGCGCTTTTCCACCGGCCGCAAACTGGGCGACCGCACCTGTCGGTGTTGACTTGGACGCCTGACCACCGGTATTTGAGTAGACCTCTGTATCAAGAACAAGAATATTCACATCTTCGCCGGAGGCGAGAACGTGATCGAGTCCGCCGTAGCCAATATCATATGCCCAGCCATCCCCGCCAATAATCCAAGTAGACCTCTTCACGAAATAATCTTCGTATTTGAGGACTGTCGAAATCATTTCTCTGATATCATCACTGCTTCCTGCATATGCCTTCAGCGCCGCAGATAAGGCACTTGATACTTCGCGTGTATTCTCGCCTGTGTCATAATCCTCCGTCCACTTCATAACGGCTGATCGAAGCTTCGCATCGTCTATTGTTGGTAGCGCTGCCTTCAAAGAATCCCTTACTCGATTTCGCATCTGTTTTGCTCCAAGATGCATGCCAAGACCGTGTTCGGCATTATCCTCAAACAACGAATTCGCCCATGCTGGTCCCTGCCCTTTGCTGTTAAATGTATACGGCATAGATGGCGCAGACCCGCCCCATATTGACGAGCATCCCGTCGCATTTGAGATTTGCATTCTATCACCGAA
>JBPOHB010000118.1:0-3348 GCA_052036055.1 Bacillota bacterium
CTTTGTTCGGGGCCAGAAGACCGAGGAGTAGCCTGAATCCCCCTTGCCTTTGTATGATGTCTGTTCAAACTTTCTCGTATGATATAATGAAATCAATCGGTGAATTTTTCCTCATATATCCTATTGCGTGCTTCGTCACCGAACAACTTCTCGCACGCCATTTCGAGGAGGCGGTATTTTGTCGATACTGACTATTTCAAGACAGATCGGCAGTTTCGGTGATGAAATTGCCGAAACACTAGCCAGAAGACAAGATTGGGTGCTCATTACTCGCAGCCAGCTGATTGATCGGTTTTTCGCCCAGTCGGCAAGCGAGAGAGATCGCCATCTCCTCAATGAGAGTCCGAAGCATTTCCTGAATATATCCCAAGATGGGCTTACTTATTTGGATATCCTAATCAGATCTCTTACTGAAATGGCGCGAAAACAATCCGTCGTTCTTGTCGGCTTTGGTTCTCAGGTCATCTTTGCAGATGATCCCGAAGCACTGCACATACGCATCGAAGCTCCTGTCAAGACACGGATTTCCCGCATTCGAAAACAATATCACGTCTCCGAAGAAGAAGCTGCAAGCATTCTTGAGACTGCTGACAAGAAACACAAGCGCTTTGTGTCCGTGGTATATGGTGTCAATTCATCCGATTCATCTCTCTATCACATGTCGCTTAATACCGCCCAACTTTCGGCAGATGAATGCGTGTCGGCAATTTTATCTATGCATAAAGAACGCGAGCTTCGCCTTCGCCTCGAGAGAGAGAACTGCGCGAGCAAATCGGAAGATCACCAATGCGATGTGCCCATTTTCAAAAATGCCGCCGAAGCTGAATTTGCACGCATACTCGATATGTATCAGATTGAATGGCAATACGAGCCAAAAACCTTTCCCGTTGAGTGGGATGCGGAGGGAAACGTAACGCTGGCCTTCAGTCCCGACTTCTACTTGACTAAATTCGATACATACATTGAACTCACCATCATGAACCAGAAATACGTCACGGAAAAAAACAAAAAAATTAAGAAGCTCCGAGAACTCTACCCGGGCACAAATGTGCGCATCGTGTATAAGAAAGATTTTCATTCACTTATTGAACGTTTCAACGGGGGCGGAAATTAGTGCTCGCAAAGGAGATTTGTATGGCGGAATACAAGCAGAAGAGAATCCTCTATTCAGCAGATGATCTTAAAACGCGCGTCGAGGAACTCGGGAAACAAATTAGTCTCGATTACGAAGGGAAGGATCTTGTTGTTATTGGCGTAATGAAGGGATCTCTCTACTTCTTCGCTGACCTGACACGTGCCATCACAATTCCAATCGGCATTGATCTGATCAGTATCGGTACGATTCCGAATACAACGAATCGTACCGGAATCGTTCGAATTACGAAAGATCTGGATCTGGACATTACAGGGAAAAATGTCCTCGTTATTGAAGACATCATTCGAACAGGTCTCACAACTGCATACCTTGTTCAGAATTTAGACGCCCGAAAGCCAGAGAGCATCCACGTGTGCTCTTTGCTCTTACTTCCTGATCAGCAATTGATCAATGTTCCCGTGAAGTACTTCGGCTACGAGATAACAAATGAGTGGCTCATCGGATATGGAATGGATATTCGGGAGAGGGGAAGAAATCTCCCATATATAGCCGAAATCGAAAAGAATTTCGGCTAGTATCTAAAACAAAATACAGAAAGCCGGATATCTCCGACTTTCTGCATCGCCCGCCATTATAGCGGTAAGCTCCAGCGAACCTAATTAACCAAAATCTCAACCCGGCGCCCTGACACGAATGTTTCTGATCATGATCTACAAATCCGATTCCATTCTACTCTGTTTCGAAATAACGCTTACATTTCTGGTTACTATCCTTGTTTGGTAGTATTTCTCGTGTTGAGCGCCTTGCCTTTGCCTTTCTCTTGCTATATGCAAGTATCCTAACAAAAAGCTCTTCCTTCCGACCCGTCATATACTCTCTAGATTCGCTAACCTGACTTGCAACTTGTATACACTTGCGTGTACCGTCAATTGCTGTTCGTTTCTCCTCTCCTTACCTTCGCCAATTCATCAGAAAGACTAGAAATAACTGCAAATATTTGTTCTGACGACCTGCAAAGCTTCGGATTGGCGGCTCTCCCTTGTGGGACTTGTCTCACTTGCATTCCCTGGAGCTCATCTTCATTATAACATTCAGTCTGACAGTGTCAATCTGTTTTATACGCAATTGTATTTATTCTTTTCACAATTTAGTCGGATTTCATCAGATTCCTGAGCCGTCGTCTTCAGGGATATCCATGCCAGCACGCCGCATCTCTTGCGCGTAGTATTCAATCTTATAGTCGATTTTTTCGAGGTATCCTTCGAATTCGCGAATTTTCTCCTTCACCGCTTTCTTTTGAGAATAGAAAAGACGTATACGCGTCGGAAGTGTGGCATCACCCTCCATACACCAAACGACAAAATTGCGAATTTCGTGAATATTCATCCCTGTATTTTTGAGGCAACCGATCATGCCAAGCCAATCGAAATCGCTATCCTTATAGCACCTAATGCCCGATTCTGTCCTTTCAACGAAGGGAAGCAAACCTTCTTTCTCATAATAGCGAAGTGTGTAAACGGATAACCCGACTTTCTTTGCCGCCTGACCGATCGTATATCCCATCATACACCTCCACGAAGTTTGTTCTGAAGCATTTCGTATGCAATCTCAGGATTGTTAACGAAGCGCACAGTCTCTTCCATAGGACACGCACCCGTTTTGTTTCGATTCATAATGTAAGGAACCATTCGGTCATAGCTTAACGCAATCTTTGTTCCCGATAATACCTCTATCGCATATTCGCTGATTAGCTCAGCGTGCAAGGACTTTATTTGACCGAAAACAAAAAGAAGTGCCGCCGCTTTTCCGACTACTCGATCTTCGATCCACGCATCCCGAAGTAGCTCAGGATTCTTCGAAAGGAGCTGCATGACAGGTGCAATCCCATGCTCCTCAGCATGCCATGCAATGTCTTCTTTCACGCAGACGAAAGTCCACGTCGGATTATTGCGTAAGCTGTTCTCTGTTGCTGATGAATCCATCAAGATGTCCGCCTTTCTTGAGTGCAAGCACAATAGGGGGGATAATAATGAGCTGAATAACAATCCCGATTGCCCCCGTCATTGTCGCAGTGATAACTGCCTGTAGTCTCATATTTGCTAATCCAAACAAGCTTCCGGCAACAACAATCGACAATCCATACGCCAATCGTCCGATGATCATCGCGCCAATCAGAGCAGCATATACCCCAATCCATTTCTTATATAATTTGAAAGTCTGGTAGAAAAGCCCGCCAATGAAGCCGTATGCAG
>JBPOHB010000215.1:0-2826 GCA_052036055.1 Bacillota bacterium
GTGCCAGAAAGATCGATTCTCTGAAAGTCGTCTACTCCAAAGAAATTCCGGCAGAGCTTTCGGAATCAGACGCGATTGATTGCAAAAAACACTGCGTCTGTCCGCCTGCAAGTGAAAGGACTTGCGCTGTCAGACGCCAAATTCCCGGCAGTATTTCCTTTGTTCCATCTGTAGCCGGATTGATTCTTGCTGGTGAGGTGATTAAGGAGATCACGGGTGCTCGTGAGGTGCTGGGGTAGCTTTCTGAGAGAAGCCTGTTAGCTCATGCAATGTGTGTTAGAAGGAAAGGATATTCTATGGAAACGGATACGGTTTTATTTGATGGTTTTTTCGATGAAATAATAAATCGAAGGAATACAAATGCAACGAAATATACCTTTAGCTATATGGGGGGAGTCCCAGAAGATGTTCTCCCAATGTGGGTTGCAGATATGGATTACAAATCTCCACCCTGTGTATTACGTGCACTTTCAGCTCAGGTTGAGCATGGCATATTCGGGTATTCTGAAGTTACAGATGCATACTTACAAGCTGTTTCGGGATGGTACAAGCGGCAATATGATTACGAAATAGATGCCGAAAACATACTTGCCACTCCCGGTGTCATTTTCTCTGTAAATCTTGCCATTCTTGCATATACGAAGCCTGGCGATGGCGTTATGCTTCAAAGACCCGTCTATTATCCTTTTTCACGCATAATTGCTGCGCAGAAAAGGAATCCGATCAACAGTCCTTTGATTCATAAGAATGGGATATATGGCATTGACTTTGAGGATTTTGAACGGCAAATTGTAAGAAATCGTGTCAAGTTGTTTATCCTTTGCAATCCGCATAATCCTGTTGGCCGCGTGTGGACAAGAGAAGAGCTGAGTCGGATTGGTCAGATATGCATAAAGCATGATGTGCTCATTATTTCAGATGAGATTCATTCGGATTTTGTGCGATTGCCTCACAAGCATACTGTATTTGCCTCGATTTGTCCGGAGTTTTCGGATATAACCATTACCTGCACATCGCCAACAAAAACGTTCAATATTGCCGGACTTCAAGTAGCGAATATTTTCATCACAAACAGAGATATTCGCAGTCAATTCCGATCAGCCTTTGACAGATCGGGTTGTTCGGAGCCAAACTTGATGGGACTTGTGGCGTGTGAAGCGGCATATACGGGTGGTGACTCTTGGCTTATCGCCCTGAATAAATATCTTCAGGGCAATATTGATCTATTCCAAGAAACGCTTTCTGCGAATTTCCCTGAAGCGAAGCTGTCGCCACCAGAGGCAATGTATCTTCTTTGGGTGGATTTCTCAGAACTTGGGCTGCAGGAAGAGGTTCTTCGGAGATACCTTCTCGAATATGCGAAGGTATGGCTCGATCATGGAACGATGTTCGGGTCAGAGGGCGAGGGCTTTCAGCGTTTCAATGTCGCATGCCCAAGAAGCGTACTAAAACAAGCTCTTGACCGCCTCGTAGATATGCGGGGTGCCATTATCCGCGAAAAGCAATAGATGCATGAATCGATTTCTACTTTTGAACTATGTATGCCGCTGAAGCAAACGTTTTTCGATAAACATACAAGTCTGCTTGAAAAAGTGTTGACAAGCAAGGTAGACAGGGATATTATAAACGTATGAATCCATACTAAAACAGTATGCATAGTATGAAACGAAAGAAGGAGGATGCATATGAACAAGAAAAAGTTAATCTATAAGGAACGGCGTATCATGCGATGTTGCGTGGCATCCGATCGAATGTGACAGATGAGAATAGACGAAATCGGTTTTCACCATACCCAGATCGTGCGATTCAGTATTCTCTTCGACTTCGTGACATCCTTACGTTTTGATCAAGGAACTTCAGGCATATGCCTGTTTATAAATAATTGTTGTCATATCCGATTCGGGCATCAACATCTTTTGCCCACTTGATTACCCCGAATGGTGTGATATACGGTGCATGCAAGGCTAGGCGTTATTCTTTCAGCCAGAATGATTCTTAGTATGCAATTTGTATATATTGTGAAATTCTTGGGATAAATCGTTCGAGTTTATGCCCGGTTGCGTCAGATGTGAATCGATATCGGGTATACTGATCTTGACATAAATGGGAGATGGTCGCATCGAGTATCATCTGTCCATCGGAAACGTTAGGCAAACATATTTGTGGCACTTTTAGAGAAACAAATCAGCTTGTTTTACCGAGAGAATACAGAAAATATTTATGATGAGTAACCACATGAGGAGGAACGAACATGGCTAAGATAGCAAAAACACTCACGGATCTAATTGGAAATACGCCGCTTCTCGAACTATCCCGTTACAACAAAGAAAATGCAGTGAAGGGAAAAGTGATTGCAAAACTCGAGTATTTCAATCCGCTTTCATCTGTAAAAGACCGTATTGGATATGCACTCATCAAAGATGGTGAGGATTCAGGAAAGATCAACAAAGATACGGTTATCATTGAACCGACGAGTGGAAATACGGGCATTGCCCTTGCATTCGTCGCGGCATCACGTGGATATCGACTGATCCTAACCATGCCCGAGACAATGAGCATCGAAAGAAGAAGCCTTCTTGCTGCTCTGGGTGCAGAACTCGTACTCACGCCTGGCGCAGATGGAATGCCTGGTGCAATCGCGAAAGCCAAAGAGCTTCTTGGTGAGATTCCGAATTCTTTCCTACCAAACCAATTTGAGAATCCTGCCAATCCTGAGATCCACCGTCAAACGACCGCCGAAGAGATTTGGAAGGATACTGACGGGAAGGTCGACATTTTCGTCGCGGGTATTGGTACCGGCGGAACGATAACAGGTGTCGGCGAAGT
>JBPOHB010000220.1:0-5910 GCA_052036055.1 Bacillota bacterium
TTATCCATTCTTATACTCCCTGACACTATGTCTCAGGACATTGTAACATTTTTATGACATATGCGTAAATGCTTTTTTTGCTCTCATTCCACTCTTGCGATAGAATCTGCGAAATTGCTTTTGTCGATAGACCTTCCGAATGAAGCTCTCTAATCCGTATTTCCTTATTTTCTTGTGTCAATTCGGGCTTTGACAGATTCTGTTTATCTGCACCGGAAATCACAAGAACAAACTCGCCCTTTGGCGGAATGGCAGCGAAATGTTCGCGGGATTCTTCTACACTGCCACGAAGAACTTCTTCATATTTTTTGGTCAGTTCCCTGCATACGGCAATTTTGCGATCACCGAGTCCCATGTCAACGAAATCAGTCAATGTCTTTAGCAACCGATGTGGTGCTTCGTACAGGATACATGTGCACGTGAGCGTAGTGAGTACATCCAGTCGTTCACGACGCGGTTTTCCGGATGACGGCAGAAAACCTTCAAAGAAAAAGTGAGTCGAATCTAGTCCGGACAGCGCGAGTGCACTGATCCCTGCAACCGGCCCTGGCACAACGGAAATCTCTATTTTTTCTTGTGCACAAGCAGCAACAAGCGTTTCGCCTGGGTCCGAAATGCATGGCATGCCCGCATCTGAAACCAGAGCTATATTTTTGCCCTCGTGCAACATTCTTATTATTTGTTCTCCCTGCTTGACTCGGTTATGCTCGTGATAACTCATAAGTTTGTTGTGAATATCAAAGGCGGCAAGAAGCATACCCGTTCTTCTGGTATCTTCACAGGCAATCACATCTACACTTGAAAGTATTTCCTTCGCTCGTGCAGATAAATCCGCAAGGTTTCCGATTGGCGTTCCAACCAAATACAACATCAAATTATCCCCGCATTTTCTTCGTGATATATGGCCATACACTCTTTTGTATATTTATTATCTTCGTCATATAGAATCAGTGGCTCTATTACCTGAAATCCACCAGGCTTTCCCGCTTTTGTACCAGACAGCATGAAGAGTGTTGCCTGCTTGCCAATTTTCGGGTGAATGAAGCGCAAAGATGTTGGTTCAATGTGCGCACGATTCATAAGTGCCAGAACTTCTGGAAGTCTCGAAACTCGATGAACCATAACCAATATGCCTTGGGGTACGAGAAGCATTTCTGCCGCCGTTATGAAATCGCAAGTCGTCCCAGATATTTCGAAACGAGCCGCCAACAAATCAGGGGATTTGATAGCTGTCTGCGTAATGGGTCCACGATGAAGTGACCGATATGGGGGATTAAAAAACACAAGATCATAGGAGGCTTTGCAAATGTCTGGATGAGAATGAGAAATTAAGTCGCGAATATCAAGACAGTATGATCGTACGCGTCCGGTTAGCCCATTAAGAAGGATGTTTCTTCGGAAAATCTTCTCAGCGGATGGCAAAATTTCAACAGCATCCAAGAAAATATTCTTTCTTCGAGCGGCAAGAAGCATGGTGGCCGCTCCGCAATTCGATCCAAGCTCTATTGCTTTGACCTGCTTTTTTCTTGCAGATACGCGAAGATCCGCAAACCATGCGAGCAAGACTGTGTCTTCGCCATAGCGAAATCCAGTCTTGTTTTGAATTAGTCGAAAACCAGCTCTTCCCAAATCTTCGATCGTCTCCGTCTCGTCGATCCAAATCTCGTCGGGCATCCTTACTCTCATTTCTATACTTGATCACGATAAGAAATGCCCTCCGAGACATAATTACCGCTCAGAGGGCACCTTATTACAGTATTGTATTGTTCAATCAGCCAGCAGAAATCGCGCTGACCGGGCAAGCTGCTTCACAAGCACCGCAGTCAAGACATGTAGCCGCATCAATCACATACTGTGAATCTCCCTGACTAATTGCACCAGCAGGACACTCGCCCTCGCAACTTCCGCAGGAAATACATGAATCCGAAATAACATATGCCATAATAGACACCTCCATTCTCTCTTCTCATTTTATCATTGACGCTATCAGAGCGCAATAATCGCAAACATCGTCCATTATAGTTCAAAATCGAGAAGTTCGCCAGCGTCTTCATCTGGCGTAAATTCGATTTCACAGGCATGTTTCTGTTTTCCCTCACACCCGGGACAACCCTGTGGTTTCTTACTTCTCCGAGACAGAATCTCAACCTCTTCCGCAAGGAAAGTGACTTGGTCTGCTTGCTCCTCCGTCTCTAGACGCACAGTAACCTTCTCTCGTAACACGTCAATACTCATTACCATACCCTTGCCCGCAGGAGTCGAGACAAGATCGCCTTGCTTGGGTAAACGAGCATGTGCATCCTCATATGCATCTTGCTCATACTTAAGGCAACACATTAATCGCCCACAGGCACCGGAAATTTTGGCAGGATTCATGGACAGTCCCTGTTCTTTGGCCATCTTAATGGAAACGGGAACAAAATCATTAAGAAATGAGCAGCAACATAATTCACGACCGCACAAGCCAAGACCGCCGACCATACGTGCCTGATCACGAACCCCAATCTGGCGCAGTTCTATCCGTGTGTGAAATACTGCCGCAAGGTCCTTAACAAGCTCGCGAAAATCGATTCGACCGTCAGCAGTGAAGAAAAAAACGAGTTTCTTGCCATCAAAACTATATTCCGCTTCAACTAAATTCATCTTTAGTTGCCTCGCTTCAACCTTCTCCTGACAAAGAATAAAAGCCGCCTTCTCTCGAATCTTCTTCTCTTCATAGTTTGCAAGATCTTCTGGCAAAGCAAATCGCAGAATCGGTCGAAGCGGCTGAATAATCTGTTCGAGAGGGAGATCAACCGCTTCTTCGGCAATATGCCCAAGATCAATCCCCTGGCTTGTCTCAACGATTACGCCATCTCCTAAATGCAAATGAAAATCAACTGGATCAAAATGATATATCTTTCCAGCTTCATGGAAACGAACAGATACTACTTTTGGCATTATGAAACTCCTTCTTGTATCGATAAAAGCATCTGACAAATGGTGCTTTCAAAACTACAGTTTGCTGTAAGTGCGCGTGATGCATACTCGACAGCCGCAGCCGCCTTCGTCACGCCAGGCACACCCAATTTTTTCTGACTTATTACGTTCTCTATCTTATCTCTTTTATCCGTACTCGGCAAGAATGCTGGATCTGATTCACTCAGGAGGATAGCCATATCTCGAAAAACAAAAAGCATGATTTTAAGCATTTCGTTAATATGGTCTTTGTTTGATTCAAAAAAAGCATATCCGGAAGTCAACAACTCCGACTTGCTTGCGTATGGGATCGAGAGTAAATAATCAATCGTCTCGTCACGTAGCTCGGAGAACCATGGCGATTGAGCAAGTTTTACAGCTTCTCCCGGTATCCCATTTGCATAGCGAGCATAGAATATCTCCTGCTCTTTTTCCAAAGAGAGACTTGAGGAAAGAATCTGCATAACCTCTGCCTGCGTATTCAAATGAAGTGTAACGGTCACAACGCGCGACATAATGGTTGGAAGAAGTTTCGCCGAATCCGAAATTTCCAGAATAAATACGGCGTATGAAGGCGGTTCTTCGAGGGTTTTAAGGAGAGCATTTTGTCCTTCTTCATTCAACCCATCCGCTTCAATTAAGTAAACTTTTCGTTTTGCAATCTGTGGCATAATGTTCACATCAGAACCAATCCGCGAACGAACATCAGCGACCTTAATGCCCTTCTCGCCATTTGGTATCATCAGCATCCGAAAATCAGGGTGTGTTCCTTCCGCTATATACCGACAGTCTGGACATACGCCACAGCCGCCGTCACTTGAAGGATTCTGGCACAGAAGACCTTTTGCGAATTCCTTCGCAAGCAGGGTCTTCCCGATACCCGTCGGTCCGCAAAAAACATAAGCATGCCCCGGCTCACCACATAACAGTTTGCCGAGGCGTTCTTTTGCATATTGCTGTCCAACGACGAAAGAAAATGCCATATCTTACATCTTCTCAAACTGTTCGACGTTCAGTACAAAAACAGTCGCTCCACCAACCATGACTTCAACTGGATATGGGATATACGCGCCCCCCATAGCCGATGGTGTTACATTCGTATTAATTGCCGATTGCCTGCTGGAAGAATACTTGCGAATAAGTCCCATGACTTCCTCGATTTGATCTTCTTCAACGACAATCATCAATGTCGTATTCCCTGAACGAAGAAACCCACCCGAAGAATTCAGCTTCGTCACACGGAAACCAGATTTATTCAGTTCAGCCATCAAACGCGGGCTATCCTCATCGTGTACAATTGCGAAAACGAGCTTCATGTGTCTATTACCTCCCACACCTTACAGTGAATATATTCTGTCAGCTCTTCAGCCGTCAGCATCGCATCTAATACATGGACTCTCGGATGATTCGTCGCGAGCGATAAATAGCCGGCACGAACACGTCTCATAAATTCCATTCCCTCTGCCTCAAGTCTATCTTCCCCAAGAGAGCGCCCGTGTCTGCGTTTCCACGCTTCCTCTGCAGGCAAATCCAGTAGAAAAGTGATATCTGGTTCAACGCCTCCCGTTGCCAGGCGATTCAAGAAATCGATCGAATCCAGGCTCAAGCCCCTTGCATACCCTTGATATGCAACCGTTGAATCAAAGAAGCGGTCACATATCACTGCCTTACCAAGAAGAAGCTGCGGAACAATCACTTCTTGTACGATTTGCGCTCGCGCCGCTTCATATAACAACAGTTCTGTCTCTGGCGTCATCTGATCGTTTGCACGATCAAGAAGAATAGAACGAATCTTCTCCCCGATTGTTGTTCCGCCAGGCTCTCGGATAAGCATGACTTCATATCCTCGTCTCTCCAGAACACGCTGCAAGGTTACCACCTGCGTAGATTTCCCGCTTCCGTCTATACCTTCAAAAGTTATAAACAAGCCCTTCTCTTTGCGCACCGCCTCATAACCTCGATTCAATTATAACGCATGTCATGCGTGTTTTGTACAGATCTACCACGCAATTATATCGTACAGATGCCAGTTCTCCAATAAAAAAGATACATATTTTCTCATTTATTTCCATAATTGCAAAAAACCTTGACTTTATTGTTGTGCATTCCTCGAATTCCTATGTGATACTCTCCCAAATCAGTCAGTAGATCGACGTCCGCATTCGTGATCTTCTCACCCGGCCACACAAGTGGGATACCCGGCGGGTATGGAATAATCTCCTGTGCACATATGCGGTCAGCCGCCTCGAAAACAGGAATATCTTCCGTCCGTAAACCTCCGAAGACGGCTTCGCGAGACATGATAACTGCTTCGCGAGCAGAAGAAATTGCCTGACCAAATCTTCTATCAACCTCTTTCATATGAATACGATACTCGTCGGTCAAGGGTTTTTTCGCCTCGGCGCATCCCCTTATCACTTTGAGAAGATTGTCAAAATCACAGCGCTGATTCCAAATGGAGACGATGAGAATAACCCGCGAGATATCACAAAATTCACCCGATATTCCTTCCTGATTCATCGCAAGGAAGAACGCAAATGCCGTCATGCACTTGCTGTCCGAGAAATCTATAACGATCCGCAGAGGATCTCTTCGGCCAATATCTCTCGTCTCAATCTTGCAGACGGTTGGATATTTTCGAAGTTCGCTCCGAAAATAGTCCAGCTCGACGATTCTCTCTTTTATCATTTCTTTCCCGAATTGCGCCATGTATTTGACAGCATATTCCGAAGATGCTGCAATCAGGAAGGAAGGGCTGGAGGTTTCAAATCGGCAAAGCATGTCAAATATGCGATTCGAGGAGACACGCCCCGTACGAATGGCTTCCTCTGATACATGGATGAGAGAGGCCATTGTCAATGCCGGAATTGTCTTATGCAGACTCGTAACGGAGATATCCGCCCCGGATTGCATCGCATTTTTCGGGCACAAATCACTAAATGGAAAATGGGC
>JBPOHB010000217.1:0-3078 GCA_052036055.1 Bacillota bacterium
CATCCATCAGGATTCGCGTCATACACTCAGCATCAACTAAATTCTTTGAACAGCCAAGTGTAATCATTGCAACCTGAATTGTATTACCGTTTTTTTGCAAAATAATCTCCTCATGTGTAGAAATAGATAAACCTGTTCCTATTCTACCTCATGAAGAGATTTTCGCAAAGCATCTACTGCAATTGATACAGAATATCCCCGATTTATAAGAAAACGGATTGTCTTCTTTGTCCATACTGATATGTCAAAATCAGTCATCTTCTGCATGCTTTGATATTCTGGGAGGACACGTGCTTCTATCAAATCAATTATCGTTTCTTCATCGCCGGGGAGCGTAACTAGTGTCTTCTCAATGGAATCTCTTGGTATTCCTTTGTGCATCATTCTTTGCCTGAGCAAAACCTTGCCTTCCGCATGCCGAAGTACCTTGCCTCTACAAATTGAATTTGCTACCCGCATATCATTGATATAGCCATCGGCAACAAGCGAATCAACCACACTTTGTGCAACTTCAATAGAGTATTCTTTACTCGCTAAATACGCAACGACTCTTCCGCTAGATTTTTGCGAAATGCCGATATATGAAATGGCAGCAGAACGAGCTGATGATTCCTCGATTTCCAAATTCCGTCACCTCATCATGTTCACAGATATAGATAAATTAGAAATCAATACCGAGAATATCTGATTCTGTCTCTGGGTCATCTACCGATACAACAGATTCTTCTGGAATTGGTTCTAGAGAAGCGCGTATCTTAGCTTCTAATTCATCTCGTATTACTGGATTCTCTTTAAGAAAAACACGAGCATTATCCTTCCCCTGGCCAATCCGCTGTCCATTATAGGAGAACCACGATCCGCTTTTATCGACAAATTCCTTCAGTACGGCAAGATCTAGGATACAGCCTTCTTTGGAGATTCCTTCTCCATACATAATATCAAATTCTGCTTCCTTAAATGGAGGCGCAACCTTATTCTTCACAACCTTAACCTTCGTATGATTACCGATAATGTCATTGCCATTGCGTAGACTCTCTGTTCTTCTGACGTCCAAACGAACGGACGCATAGAACTTAAGTGCGCGCCCTCCTGGTGTTGTCTCCGGATTGCCAAACATAATGCCAACCTTCTCTCGAAGCTGGTTAATAAAAATACATACAGTGCTAGACTTGCTTATGACGCCTGCAAGTTTCCGTAGTGCCTGAGACATGAGTCTTGCCTGCAATCCGACATGCGAATCTCCCATCTCCCCGTCAATTTCAGCTTTGGGAACAAGTGCCGCAACAGAATCAACAACAATCACATCGACAGCACCACTACGTACAAGAGCCTCAGTAATCTCTAAAGCCTGCTCACCCGTATCTGGTTGCGAAACAATCAACTCGTCTATGTTGACGCCGATTCTGGCAGCATAGGCGGGATCTAGGGCATGCTCTGCATCAATAAAGGCAGCTGTACCGCCACTTTTCTGAGCTTCAGCCACTATATGGAGAGCTACCGTCGTCTTACCAGATGATTCTGGTCCGAAAATCTCGATCACTCTCCCTTTGGGAACACCGCCAACGCCAAGTGCTATATCCAAGGTCAAGGCTCCCGTCGGAATTACTTCCACAACCATCCCTGTTCTCTCGCCTAATTTCATGACTGCGCCCTTGCCAAATTGTTTCTCTATCTGCAGAAGCGCTGCATCAAGAGCGCGTGCTCTTTCAGAATCCATCTTCTGTGAAATCTCTTGATTAGACTTACCCTGGGACTTGTCTGCCTTAGCCATAATTTCCTCCTCATCGAACATTCGTTCCTTATGCGTACATTATATAAATAGGATACAGTTCCGTCAACATATAAATGTGAAATAAATCCTACAATTTCTCGCAATCAATTTCAGATAAAGTGAATCAACACTGAATGAATCGTCGCGACACATACAAAATGTACATTGTGTGCTCGTTCGTATCTACACGCATCATAGTCGATTACTTGGTGTCCCATTATAGGCACACCAACCGTTTGTTCACACGCATTCTGTTTTGTATTCCGAAATATCACTACCCGTTATTTTCTAACTTATGAACCTTTCTTCTCATTATCCGTTCTAGAAAAGTATGAAGTTCTCTCATTTGCAGCGAATATGCACAAAGCAGATACCCGATCATTCCCATTATGGCCCTTGCAAAAAGCCATGCAAGCTGAATGATTTTACTTGTCGGATAAAAGGGCACTAGATTGAGAACAGATACGAACAAAAGAAGTACAGCCACACATATGAGTTCGCGTCCTAAAAAGCGAAAGATGCCTTTTGGCGATAGGAGTTTGTTTTTCCTATAAACAGATGACAGGAAAATTGCGCTAATTACACTAGACAGCGAATAGGCCAAAGATAACCCAACAGCACCCAGAGACAATTTCACAGACAACAAACAAAATGCATAGGTAAGAACCAGAGTCATCCCACCATTGATGAGTGGTATCTTTGTTTTTCCGATCGCATAGAATGCCTGATTATATATGAAAATGATTGTATGCATAACCACGGCAATGCAGTACCCCATAAGTATCGATGCTGTTCTGTTCGCCGCCGAAATCGAATAGGATCCACCCCAATTCAAGATGCCAAGAACTACATCAACCCGCAAGGTTAGAAGTAGAGCCGCAGATGGAATTGTCAGAAACAATGCGTTTCGCAAACTCCTGCCAAGAAGAATGCGTGCGGATTTGTGATCGCCAGACGCATAATGACCTGCCAATGAAGGAAGCATGACATTTCCAACCGCCACGGCAAAAATGCCATATGGAAGCTGCCAAATTGTCTTTGCATTGTTTAGGGATGTCACTATACCGTCAGAAAAATGATTTACCGAAAAATTAGCCAAGATAATCGTATTTAGCTGAACGATGGAAGCCGATATCATGGTAGGTATGGCAAGCTTCAGTAATTGACGAAAGCCCTCGTCATGAATATCAAGCGAAAAACGAAAAGATGATAATTCTCGCCTTGCCATTGACGATTGAAATACAAAAAACAGAAAAGCCGACAGCAAAACCCCTACGCAAGTCAGTATAACTGCATGAGGCGTTTTC
>JBPOHB010000037.1:0-3244 GCA_052036055.1 Bacillota bacterium
TGCCAAATGATCAAAATGTTATTGAAGAAATTTTTCGTAACCGATAATTTTGAAAGCGGGGAAGTGAAAATATGTTTATAGACGCAATGGGACTCATTCTAGCTGACAATAAGATGATTTCTTTGGGAGAGCTTTCAAAACCACGCGCCCTTGCCGCAGTTCCTTTTGGCGGTCGGTATCGGATTATTGATTACATGCTTTCCAATTATGTAAACACAGGCATTAAGAGTGTTGGTATTTTAACGCTGAATAAATACAAATCGCTTATGGATCATCTTGGAACGGGTGCGTCATGGGATCTTGATCGCAAGAACTTTGGGCTCCATATATTACCTCCATACGTGAATTCTGAATCGATCGGAATGGAAGAAGCGGATGAGCTCGCAGGGATTCTGGATTTTGTCCGTTCAAATCGCACCGAGTTTGTGATTATTGCAAATAGTAATATGATTCTGAATACCACTTTTAATGAATTTGTAGAGAAGCACGAACAATCCGGCGCAGATTTATCCGTCATGTATAATCGCGACGGAACAAAATTTGGCATTCCCAATTATATCTATGATGTTGACCGAAAAGGTTATGTTAAAGATATGCTGCTAAATCCAGAGAAGACCACCAGCAATCGCTGTAGCCTTGGAATTATTGTTTTGCGTAGAGAATTACTGATCGATTTACTCTCCGAAATGATTGCGCGTGGAGAAAGAAATTTCGGCGTGCATACGCTTACGAAGAAATTTGATACGCTCAAAATCAGAACACACGAATATAAAGGATTGGTTCTTCGCATCAACAATATACAAAGCTATTTCAAAGCATCCATGATGCTTCTTGACGATCAGATCCGAGCGGATTTGTTCTGGAAAGGGATGCCAATCTATACGAAAGTAAAGGATGAGGCTCCAACATTGTATTTTGACAACTCGATTGTTGGCAATTCGATTATTTCTGATGGTTGCCGAATAATGGGCAAGGTGCAGAATTCTCTCATTTTCCGTGGCGTAACGATTTCACGCAATAGTGTAGTCAAAAACTGCGTCATCATGCAGGACGTCCATATTTCGGAAAACTGTGAGCTGGAAAATGTGATTCTTGATAAGAACACCGTTATTCGTCCTGGCATCAAACTTGTTGGGCATATTGATTATCCAGTAGTTATTGGTAAGGGGGCCATTGTATGAACAAGCTGAAAGTTCTATTTGTCTCTTCTGAGGTTGCGCCATTCATAAAAGTTGGCGGTCTCGCAGATGTTGTTGGCGCTTTGCCGTGCACGCTTGCTAAGCAGGGCTGTGATGCGCGCGTTATTCTGCCTCTATACAGAAAGATTAAACAGAACATGTCGGGTCGACTTAAGAGCCTCGGCTGGAGAATGGTCAAGATGGGTTGGAGATCCATGTATGCTGGATTATTCTCTTTAGAACATGACGGCGTGACCTTCTATTTTGTTGATAATGAGTACTATTTTAATTTTGATCAAGTATACGTCGAATACTCTTTTGACATTGAACGTTACTGCTTTTTCCAACGAGCAGTTGCGGATTTCTTAGGCGATTTTCTTGGCTTTGAACCCGATGTCCTTCACTGTAATGATTGGCAAACAGGCATGTTGCCACTTCTTTTGGACGTTCATTTTAAGCCGTATGGATTTCACACAGATATAAAGACCGTGTATACCATTCATAATCTTAAGTATCAAGGGGTACATTCCGCAGAAGTAATCAAGGATTTACTGGATTTACCAGATCGTGTTATGACGGAAGCTCTGATTCTCAAAGATGGGGCGGCAAATTTCATGAAGGCAGGTATTGTATATTCAAATTCGGTTACGACGGTATCGCCTACCTATGCATACGAAATCATGACAGATTATTACGGAGAAGGTTTGAACGGCACACTCCAGAGATTCGCTTACAAGGTTAGCGGCATACTTAACGGGATTTATGAAGAAGAATATAATCCCATTTCGGATTCACATATTCCTGTGTGCTATTCATATGAAAATCAAAAAGAGGGAAAGGCAGCCTGCAAAGCTGTTGTACAAAGGAAGTTGGGACTTGCCGTGAATCCTCTTGCACCATTATGTGTTATGGTTTCGCGACTGGTAGACCAGAAGGGCTTAGATCTCCTTCTGCGCGTTCTGGACGAGATGCTTTTTGACGGCATGCAGATAGTCATTTTGGGTACTGGTGACGAATACTATGAGAACGCCTTGTCTGATATTGCTAGGAAAAGCCCTGAGAAAATGTGCGCATGCATTTCGTTTGACAATGATTTGGCACATACGCTATATGCCGGTGCCGACATTTACCTTATGCCATCGATTTTCGAGCCTTGTGGTTTATCACAGATGATTGCAATGAAGTATGGAACTATTCCCATCGTACGAGAAACCGGCGGACTTAAGGATACGGTATTTCCATTTAACGAATATACGGGTTCAGGAAATGGATTCTCCTTCACAAACATCAACGCTCACGAGTTTCTATTTGTGACAAAGTATGCCTGTGATCTATATCGTCATCACAGCGAAACGTGGCAGAATTTGATTCGCACGGCAATGATGGGTGATTACTCATGGGATCGTTCAGCAAAAGAATATGCTGGTCTATACACTTTCATTACGGGATTTGGGATTAGCCAGACGCCTCCTTCGACTGAGCATGAGATGATTGCGGTTACCGAAATAATCGACGCGGATGATGAACAAAAGACGGCAACCCCAAAAGTGTCTCCCAAAGTAGCTTCTGCAAAGAAAAAGAAAGTAGCTGATTCAGTCGCTTCCAAGAAAGTATCGGAAGTTGCGGCGCCTCCAGTTGCTTCTAAGAAAACTTCTTCCAAGAAAGTCGCTTCTGCCCCGGTAGTCACGAAGAAAGTCGCAGAAGCGGTGCCTGAGAAGAAGGCGGTTTCGAAAACGAAAGCGAAGGATGTACAAAAGGATAATGATTGAGAAACCACAAAAAACAGGCAAGGAAGCATATCATTATACGCGCGACGAAGAATATAGAACACCCTTTGGCTCCCTTCCGACGGGTCAATATGTCACTCTTGCAATCGATGTCCATATCCCATGCACGGAAGTTCGTCTTTGTTACTCATATGGTCTGTATTCGCTATATTATGGCGAACAGATCCTGTCGCGCAAAGAGGGAACGGAGCATACTTTTCAGGCAACAATTCGTATGCCAGGAGAATCGTGTCTGTTCTTTTATTGGTTTTGCATAAAGAATACGGACTATTCTCTTTC
>JBPOHB010000141.1:0-1889 GCA_052036055.1 Bacillota bacterium
GGATAACATCGCATTTTTGAGATGTCAACGTTTTTGTCTATTCTTTCGATCTTTTATATTGTCAAATCAGCTCTGATTGATATGCCGCCTTATGCGATCTTCTTGGTTCTCTTCCCATACGAAAAACACCCATGCAAATCTCACGTATGCACGGGTGTTTATTCTGTTTGAGTAAACGGAGAAGCGTTCCTCCGTTCATTCTCTTATGTTTGCTTATGCGTTACAGATGACGGAGAAGTCCGGTGCCTTCAGCGAAGCTCCTCCGACGAGACCGCCGTTGATGTTTGGCTGCGCAAAGAGTCCCGCAGCGGAAGTTGGGCTTACCGATCCGCCGTACTGAATTGTGATTTCATTTGCTTCTTCGGTTGAATAAAGCTGTGCGACAACACTGCGTATAAATGCACAGACTTCTTCCGCCTGCTCATCTGACGCGACTTTTCCCGTTCCGATTGCCCAAATTGGCTCGTATGCAATGGTGATCTGGCAAAGTTTCTCCGTAGGAATGCCCGAAAATGCTCCGACAATCTGTCCCTTGATCCACTCAAATGTGACGCCGGACTCTCGCTGATCCAAGGATTCGCCACAGCAGACGATCGGCTTAAGTCCCCATGCGAGCGCTGCTTTTACCTTCTTATTAACGGTCTCGTCTGTTTCTGCAAAATACTCGCGGCGCTCTGAATGCCCAAGAATAACATATGTTACGCCGAGCTTTGCAAGCCATACAGGAGAGATCTCGCCTGTATATGCACCTTTCTCGTTGAAGTGACAGTTCTGTGCAGCAATCTTGATATTCGTATATGCGGTTGCCTCCAGCGCTGCCGGAATAGCAAGAAAGGGAACGCCAAGTGCAATCTTAGAAGTTGCATCCTTAACAAGAGGCTTAAGTGCATTGATTAGCTTGACCGCTTCATCCGGTGTGCCAGCATTCATTTTCCAGTTTCCAGCAGCAAAGGTACGGCATGCGACCTTGTCCTGTAATCCGTCAATACCTGGAAGAACCTTGCCTTCGAGGAATTCAAGAGAAGCGCCTCCACCTGTAGAAATGTGCGTAACCTGATCGGCAAAGCCAAGCTTCTCGACAGCCGCAGCGGAATCTCCGCCGCCAATGATAGAGATAGCGGAAGAGTCTGCAATTGCTTTCGCAACAGAACGTGTTCCTTCCGCAAATTTATCAAATTCGAAAACACCCATCGGGCCATTCCAGATAACCGTTTTGGCGGTAGAAATTGTCTCTGAGAAAAGAGCGATTGTCTTCGGTCCGATATCAAGACCCATCCAACCGTCCGGAATTTTGGTTGATTCGACTGCCTGTGAGGCCGCGTCCGCTGCAAATGCATCGGCAACAATATTATCAACGGGAAGAAGAAGCTTCACGCCTTTCGCAGCGGCCTTCTCAATCAATCCTTTGGCAAGATCAAGCTTATCTGCCTCACACAGAGAAGATCCAATGGAATATCCCTGAGCAGCGAAAAAAGTATAGGCCATGCCTCCGCCGATGATGATGGCGTCTGCCTTCTCGATCAGATTCTCAATAACGCCGATCTTGTCGGATACTTTTGCTCCACCGAGAATGGCAACAAATGGACGCGCCGGCTCAGTAAGAGCCTTTCCCATGAAGTCCAATTCCTTCTGGATCAAATATCCGGATGCCGACGGAAGAAAGTTCGATAGTCCGGCGGTCGACGCGTGCGCACGATGTGCCGTTCCGAAAGCGTCATTTACGTACAAATCTGCAAGAGAAGCCAGTTCAGCGGCAAATGCAGGATCGTTTTTCGTCTCTTCCTTATGAAAAAGAACATTCTCAAGCATAAGAATCACGCCGTCTTTCAGTTCGGCAGCCTTCGCCTTTGCATCTTCGACGATAACATCGGCAGCAAGTGTTACGGACT
>JBPOHB010000036.1:0-1547 GCA_052036055.1 Bacillota bacterium
AGAATATTCTCAAGACTCTTCACATCTTCGGGAGCAAACAGACTCGTGTTGTAGTACAAAACATATGTTGTTCCGGAAATCGGATAGCCATATACCTTGTCGTCTGCGGTCGCTGCCTGAAGTGCCGCCGGCACACAGTCTGAGGAAATGGAATCGGCACTTTCCGTATTTTCCAGAAGCAGACCCTGACCTGAAAGCGAATAGAGCCCGTCTTGCGTGACGGAAAAAACATCTGCCGCATTTTCGGGATCGGCTTGCATCTCTGCCAGGGTCTGTTCATCGGTCATAACCTTGACCTCAACGGTGTATTTCGGATGCTCACCAACAAACTGCGCAACCATATCCTTAAGCATCACCTGTTCCTCTTGCGAGCCCCAGAGAACAAGGGAGGATGTAACATCTTCTTTGCTTCCCTTTTTTGTACAGGCAGACGAGAGGAGCAAAGTAGCACATAGAAAAATGGCGGCAACGCTCTTTATTCCTGATTGATTTCTCATATAAATTATCTCCTTCTTCATTTATGCTTAACACGAAAGGGGAATGGCTGGCTTACTTTCTGTCTCTGTCTGCCGAGACGGCAGTGGAGCTGCGAAGGATAAGTTCCGGTGTTAGTAGCAGTCGGTTGATTGGATTCCCAGACATAACTTGTTCAAGTGCGACGCAGACGCTTTTGCCTATTGCAAGTCTGTCCTGACGAATCGTCGTAAGCGGCGGAGAGGTGTATTTTGCCAGCGGAAGATCATCGAATCCGATTACGCTGATGTCTTCCGGCACTCTTCTCCCTAATCGGTTGACTTCGGAAATCGTCTTGCTCGCAATGATGTCCCCTGCACACGCAATGGCGGTCGCACCATTTTCGATAAAACCTTGTATAACGGAAGCGGGCGGAGATAAAAGGAAATCGCCATGTGCAATCAGAAGATCCGAGACGGCTAGCCCGTGACTTCGCATTGCCATCTCATATCCCTGTAAGCGTTCAACCGCAACCCGGCTATCCTTATTGCCATTCATGAATGCAATTTTCTTATGCCCTTTTGAGGCCAATTCATGAATCGCACAACTCATCCCTTGCTGATTATCTATGCCCACACAGGCAACAGCAGGATTACACATTACATTGTCAAGAAGAACCGTGGGGATAATCGTGTTTTGCATACGAGTAAGAAATTCATCCCGAAGAGAGAACCCAAGCATGAAGCCCGCGTTATAATGATGAGAAATCATGTACTCATCATATATAAGTGTCTGCATCTCCTGCGTGGTGAGCGGCACTATATCGACTTGCCATGCATTCTTCGCCGCAGAAAGGCGAAAACCGATAATGATCTCGTACCCGAATTCTTCGATATTCTCATAGCCCATATTCTGGGCGAAAATGCATATTCTCTTCGCGTGACTCTCCGCCTTATTCCGTCTCGGAATATACCCAAGCTCAACCGCCGTATCAAGAACTGCCTGCCTTGTCTCTTCGCGGATATCGCTTGCCCCACTCAGTCCCTTTGAAACGGAGCTTATTGAAATGCCAAGCCTATCGGCAATATACTTAA
>JBPOHB010000253.1:0-17334 GCA_052036055.1 Bacillota bacterium
CTTGGACATCTTCAAAGAGGTGGCAGTCCAACTCTTCGCGACAGGACGATGGCAAGCCTTATGGGGATTCATGCGATCGAGTGTATTAACGAAGGAAAATTGAATCGACTTGTTATCTGTAAAGATGGTAAAATAACCGATATTGATATAGAAGAAGGACTGAAAATGTCAAAGACAATATCAGAAGTGGATTTGGCAAGAGCAAGATTGTTATCATGAGGAGTGTATGAAGCTTAAATTTGTATGGACAATCCCAAACGTACTAACGACAGTGCGACTTCTGGCGATTCCGTTTATGGCCGCATTTATTCTTGCGAGCGGCAGACCGGAGGAAGCAGGAGAGAAGTATATTGTTCCCGCATTCCTCTTTTTTGTCATCATATGGGTAACAGATGCTGTTGACGGATTTATTGCACGCAAATTTAACCAAGTCTCCGATTTTGGGAAAATATATGATCCCTTTGTAGATAAGCTCTTTCAATTCACGACGGCATTTATGATGCTTCTCATTCACAAGATGCCGCTCTGGGTGGTTTTGTTCATTATTTCCAAAGAGGCAATCATGATTTTGGGCGGCGCGTATATGTTGCAGATGCGACATTTTGTGGTGAAGGCAAAATGGTATGGCAAAATAACGACGGTTCTTTTCGTTGCTGGATTTGCTACGGCCTTCTTTATCTCGCCAGACAACCAGTATATCGTCAACTTCCTTTTCATCCCACCAACCATTATGGCGACTGTTTCAACCATTTTCTATGGGAAAGATCTGCTAATGGGAACAAGTAATGCTGCTAGCTCTTCCCCGATGGCGGCAAGTGTGCAAGACGAGAATAAAGGATAATTATGTATACAACATTTGAAGAGGAGACAAAAAAGCAATTTCTGAGTGGACGATCCCTTGTAACGCTGGAATTTGATAAAGTCCTGCGATTACTCGTTTCACATGCGAAAAGTGTGTACGGGAGGGAACTGTGCGAGCAAATTCTTCCCTGTACCAATATAGCGACGGTTGAACAAATGCAGCAAGAAACAGATGACGCGGTTACATATTTGCAAAGAGAAGGGCAATTACCTTTGTCTGGTTTTTCGGAAATACGTGATTCGATTGCTTTGCTTCGTGCAAACGGCACGTTGTCGATGAAAAGTTTGCTGGGAATTGCATGCTTTCTTCGAGCGGTTGACCGCTTGAAAAAGGTGCTTCCAAGCGACAAAAACGATTTCATTTCAAACAGTCTGTTCGCACGCATCCGTTCGCTGATGCAAGTGTCTTCCCTTGAGAAAGAAATATCTTTCTGCATTTTATCAGAAGATGAAATGAATGATCGAGCCAGTGATAAGCTATATCAGATTCGAAGGAGCATTCGCGAAGCACAGTCGAATATCCGTGATGTCTTGGAACAGATCATTCGTAGTCATCCGACTGCTCTACAAGAACAACTGGTCACACTTCGCGGAGAGCGGTATGTAGTACCGGTTAAGGCGGAAAAGCGTGGCGAGATTCCGGGAATTATTCACGATACATCCTCTTCGGGACAGACAATTTTTGTCGAGCCGATTGCCGTAGTAGAAGCAAATAATAAGATCCGTGAGTGGATTTCTCAAGAGAGAGAAGAGATTGAACGAATTCTTGCCGATTTGTCTTTTCGTGTCGAAGGCTACCTTGATGAGTTGCTGCTCGATGTTAAGCTAGTATCCGAACTGGATTTGCAAAATGCCAAGGCAAGTCTTTCCCTTTCGATGCGTGCAACAAGACCTATTCTCAATGAGAAAGGTATCATTTCTCTTCGCAAAGCCAGACACCCTTTGATTTCGAAGGATAAGGTGGTCCCGATTGATTTCTCTATCGGAGAAAAATATCGTACACTCGTTGTAACAGGGCCGAATACCGGAGGCAAAACGGTCTCCCTGAAGACATGTGGATTATGTTGCCTGATGGCGATGTCAGGGCTTCAGATTCCGTGCCTGGATCATTCGGAAGTATCTGTTTTCGAGCGCATTCTGGCGGATATTGGCGATGAGCAGAGCATTGAGCAAAGTCTTTCAACATTCTCTTCACATATGAAGAATCTGGTATATATACTTGAAAATACGCGCGAATCAACACTAGTCCTAGTTGATGAATTGGGTTCTGGCACCGACCCATCAGAAGGGGCGGCGCTTGCGATAGCTATATTGGATCATCTGCGCAGACAAGGGGCTGTTACTGTTGCAACAACACATTACAAAGAGCTTAAGGGATATGCCATTGAGACCGAAGGTGCGCAAAACGCCTGCTGCGAATTTGATACGGAAACTCTTTCACCAACCTATCGGCTTCTCATTGGTCTCCCTGGTGTGAGTAACGCCTTTGCAATCTCTAGAAAACTCGGGCTATCACAGGACATTATTGATGACGCACAACGACTTCTTTCTGAGGAGGGTCTGCGATTTGAAGAGCTTTTGTCTTCTGCCGAGCAGAACAATCGCGAAAGCGAGAAGCTTCGCAAAGAAATCCGTGACATGCGTGATCATGTCAAGTTGAGAGAGGAAGAGCTACGTAAAGAGAAAGAGGCATGGGAAAAGAAGCGCCAGTTGATTTTGCAGGAAGCGAGAGAAGAGAAGAAATGCCTTCTCTCAGAAGCCCTCGAAGAAGCTGACCATATGCTCAAAGAATTCAGACGTTCGGTCGCGGACGAGAGCAAACTTGCCGTTGAAGAAAAGGCGAAAATGATTCGTCAGAATCTTCGAGCGGGAATGCAGAACATTGATGATGAAAACGAACAGTCGCGCGCATCGATACCGATTCCGGGAGAAATTCCCGATGCAATTCGGTCAGGCGGAAGCTATTTTTCGCCTTCGCTTAACGTTGTCGGCATTGTTGTAAGTGGACCCGATAGCCGAGGAAAGTGTATTTTGCAGTCTGGTTCCATGCGAGTCAGCGTTATGAAAGATTCTCTGCGGTATCCTCTTTCTGAACCTATATCTGAAGTGACCGGAGGAACGAAAAAGGGACGCAGGATTGCGCCGCATAATAACGGCGGGCATGCAGAACAAATCAGGGCTAATCGTGCATCTTCTACCATGCCAGAAGTCATGTTAATCGGAATGAAAGTGGATGAGGCGCTTGAAGCACTTGACCACTATATTGATAATTGTTACTTGTCCAATATTATGACAGTCCGGATCGTTCACGGAAAAGGCACAGGCGCATTGCGCGCGGCTGTTACGAACAGTTTGAAGCAAGATAAACGCATTTCGAAATTCCGGCTTGGAACTTATGGCGAAGGCGAAGATGGGGTTACGATAGCCGAGCTAAAGTAGCAAGGGGACGAAGGCTACGAAAAGCAAGGGGACGAAGGCTACGAAAACACGCAAAGCAAGGTGTTTGGGGATGTTTTTTGTTTGTTTGTTTGGTTTCACCTTGTTTGCGAAGCGTTTTCTCCGCTTGTCCCCTTGCTTGGTGGAGCGCCCTTTGGGCGCAAGGTGAGTTTGTTTGGATGTTGGTTTTCGGTGCGTTTTTGATTATGGGGCTTTGGATCAAGTGGTTCTGGCTCCGAAAACACGAGGAAGCGTTTTCGGAGCTTGTCCCTTTGTTTGGGGGAGCGCCCTTTGGGCGCAAGGTGAGTTTGTTTGGATGTTGGTTTTCGGTGCGTTTTCTTTCTTTTTTATTTTATGAACGCAGCGAATAGTGCGGGACCAGATTCGTAATATGTTTTGGTTTGCGTTGCTTCGCTTTCGCAATAGTTTGCAATTCCAATATGATTTTTGTCTTCACTTCGATAGAGAAGAAATGGGACAGGATCGCTTGTATGGGTCTTTTTTGATATGGGCGTCGGATGATCTGGGAGGACCATGAAGTGATAATCTTCTCCGCGTGTTTTTCGGTTGTCTTCTAGGTAGTGAAGCACAGGGCCTGCTATTGCCTCATCAATCCACTCAATTGCTTGGACTTTCCCAAATATATCCCCGTGGTGACCACATTCGTCTGGTGCTTCAACGTGCAGATAGACGTAGTCTATTCCCGTGCTGAATGCGCGGATAGCTGCTTGCCCCTTGCCTGCGAAATTGGTGTCTAGCGTTCCTGTTGCTCCGTCGACTTCAATAACTTCTAGTCCTGCGCCTCGGCCTAGCCCGAATATCAGATCGACAGCTGAGATGACGGCTCCCGTTTTTCCGTATAGTGTGGTGAAATTATCAATGGCGGGACGGGTTCCTTGCCCCCAGAGCCAGATTGAATCTGCGGTATTTTTCCCGCTATTTCTTCTGGCAATGTTGATTGGATGATTTTTCAGGATCTCGTAGGATTTTTCCATTAATTCTAGTAAACGACTTGATCCGTTCCCTGTTGGTAGATATGCGGTGATCTCTTTGCCGGTGATGTCATGTGGAGGCGTTAGCACGGTTTCGCCCGGGCCTTTTTCCCATACGGTGCAATGACGATAGCTTCGACCGGGATAGAAGTGGAGATCAATGTCTGAAAGCTCTGCTGCAAGGTCTTCGATGAGTTTGGATGCCTCAAGTGTTGATATTTCTCCAGCTGAATAGTCTTTCATGGTAAGTTTTTCGTATCCGCCGAGTTCGTCCGGATTTCCGGATAGACTAACAAGATTGCACCTGAATACCATATCGTCAGGGGCCATTTGTATTCCTAGGCTTAGGGCTTCTAGCGGAGATCGACCTGTGTAATATTTTTCAGGGGGATAGCCCATTACGGACATGTTTGCAGGACCGCTTCCTGGCTCCATATTGTCCGGAATGGTTTTAACTAGGCCGCATTCGGATTGCGGAGCAAGGGCGTTGATATTTGGCTTATATGCTTGCTGTAGCGGCGTGTAACCCAATAGTTCTTGAATCGGAAGATCGGCCATTCCGTCGCCGAGTAGAATAAAGTATTTCATAATTCATTTTGGAAGAAAATCGTATTCTTCTATCTGCTTTCTGCCGCATGTATCCGCATGCGTCTAGTTGTCATTTCTATTATATTCTTCTGACGCGTCGCACGATAAAGCCCGCATCAGTCGTTCCGTTACTTTCCGATTCTCGAAAATGTATAATGGCTGCGGTTATGACGGCAATGAGTGTTTTGTCTGTATCTTCAATAGACATTTGTTCAGATTGCTTCGCCGATGGATTCTTTTTGTTTTTATTAAATATCGAAAACATGGGTGTCTCCTCCTGTACGATATTTGCGATTTCTGCTATCCTGAGAAAGTGATTGCGTTGAAGATAGCTTTCTACACACATTAAAATACATGTGACTTCATCCGTCAATCTTTATGCAGATGAAACATGCGATTTTCTCAAAAGGAAGTGAATATACTTGAATATGAACAAGAATGGTATGGATTGTCCGGCAGATGTGCCAAGGCTGTATGTTTTTGTCGGTGCCTATGGTAGCGGGAAGTCGGAAGTTGCCGTGAATTTCGCCCGAAAACTTCGTATGGAGAACAAAGACCACAAGATTCTTCTTGCGGATTTAGATATTGTGAATCCCTTTTTCCGCTCGGCGGATGCGCGCGAGATACTTGAGAAGGAGAATATCCGTGTGATCTCTCCGCAATATGCGAATACAAATGTGGATGTTCTCTCTGTTTCCGGAGAAATGTATTCGATTTTTGATGATCCGTCTTATTTGGGCGTTTTTGATATCGGAGGAGAGGACATGGGTGTCCGTATTCTTTCAAGTATGCGTTCGCGATTTGACTTTATTCCTTTTCGTATGTATATGGTGGTCAATGTTTTTCGCCCATTTACTGCGGATGCGCAAGGAATTGTCAAAATGGCACAAGAGCTTGCAGATACGAGCAGACTTGAGATCAGTGGGTTCATCAACAATTCGAATTTGCTGGATAATACTACGGAGGATGCGCTGATTACGTCGGATAGTATTCTAAAGGAGGCTACGGCGTTGTCGGGAATCCCTGTTGTTTTTGCGTCAGGTCTCGACGAGAATCTGCCGGCTTCTTGGGGAAGCGTTACGCCGTCCGGTAATATGCTGATGAGGATGAGCCGTACGATTTTTTATGCGGATTAGGGGAGGTAATTCTTTTGCGTTATTACGTTTATCTATTCGTTTTTGTGCTACTTCTGATCGCGGCTTTCGTCGTTATTACCTTCATTCGTCATAAAATTCGACAAATTACAAATTCTGTCAGTGGTGTCATTCTTTCGCAATTAGCTTTTGAAATGAAAGAGAAGCAAGTCTCTTTTTCCGATCTTAACCCAATGGGGATCGCTGATCCGAAATCCGTTTCGGACTTAACTTCCGCGTATCTTCCCGTAATTGCGCGGGATTTTCCAAATCTGAATGTTCGTGAGCTTATTTCTGCTGTTCAGAATACTTTGTTGCAGCGTTTTGAGAAACTGCAAATACTTACGTCACCCAATAGGCAAGAATCTGAGTTGCAATCGAATTTGTCTTTACATGGGTTTTCAATTGGAACGACTGAAGAATACGATTCGGAGCTATCCCAGACAGCAAGGATGCTCCGTTTGGCCGGTCAGACGGACATGTATGAGAGGGTTAGGATTCATGCAAGTGGAATCAATCGGTATGAGAAAAAAGGCGGCACATGTCAACTGATCATTCAGTCGGCTCTTGAATATTTCCATTACACAAAAAATAATGATCAAATTGTGAGTGGGAGTGATGCGATACTTGAACAAATAAGGTACAATATTCAGGTAGTCTATGTTCAGGATCAAAGCAAATTGACTACAAATGAGACGACAGCAGTTTCATCGACTTGCCCGAACTGCGGAGCTCCAATTAGTAGGCCTGATTTGCAGACCTGTGAGTATTGTGGATCGGCTGTTCAGACAGTTGATATACGGATCTGGCGAGTCAACAGTATCGAGAAATTATAGTATTACAGTGGGTATTGGCCCGAACAGGAGGAAAAAATGGGATTAATCAAAGCAGCAATTCAGTCTACAGGTTCCGTTCTTGCGGATCAGTATCAGGAGTTTTTTACTTGCGATTCGTTAGGCTCGGATATTCTTGTCTATCGTGGTGCCAAGAAAATGAAGAACGGCAGCAACAAGGGTGATTCTGATGTTATCACGAATGGCTCGCGCGTTGCGGTTCCGGAGGGAATGGCACTTCTTCTTGTAGATAATGGGAAGGTAGTCGATTTCACTACGGAAGCTGGTCTTTACACGTGGGATACTTCTTCAGCGCCTTCCTGTTTTGGCGCAAGTGGATTTCTTGATGGTACGAAGAAATCGATTGGAGAACTTTGGAGCCGTCTTAAGTCGGGTGGCGTGATTAATTCCGAACAGCGTGTTTATTTTGTAAACATGCTCGAGAATTTTGATAACAAATTTGGAACACCTGCACCAGTACCGTATTTTGATCCGGACTATATGGATATTTTTATTCGCCTGAACGGTGTATTTTCTTTCAAAATTGAGAACCCGGTTGTGTTTTTCCAGTCAGTAGCCGGAAATGTCTCCCAAGTGTATACCAAAGAGACTCTTATGGCACAAGCGAAGACGGAGTTCATCTCTAAATTTTCAGAGGCGGTCAATCAGTGCAGTGTTGACAGCATTAAGTATAGTCGTCTTCCATCAGAACAGACAAGACTTACCAAATATATGAATGACGCACTGGATGAAGATTGGCTTGATGCTCGCGGATTGGTTGTCGCGTCTGTTGGTATTGGCGGCATTACACCCGACGATGAATCCAGAAAGCGGATCACTGATTTCGCGCGCGATATCAAACTGGGTCAGAACCCTGAGATGCTTGCGGCACGTGCAGTTGCGATGAATGCAGAAGCGCAGGTGGCGGCTGCTAATAATGCAAATGGTGCGATGACGGGAATTATGGGAATGGGAATGATCGGTGGACTGAATCAAGTCGGTGGAGGGAATGCCGCCGCGTTTGATTATCTGTCTAAGAATCAGACCGCACAAGCCGCAGCACCAACAAGTGCTGGTTGGACCTGTGTGTGTGGTCATGCGGGTAACACAGGTAAGTTCTGTGCCGAATGCGGAAAACCAAGGCCAGAGCCTATTGGGACATGGGATTGCGGTTGCGGTGCAAAGGCAAATACAGGAAAATTCTGCTCGGAATGTGGAAAACCAAAGCCAGCATCAGGATGCGCTGCTTGCGGCTGGAAGCCACAGGCTGGAACGCCCACCCCGAAATTCTGCCCTGAGTGCGGGAAGCCGATCGTATAAGACTCATTTGCCTCTTGATTTTGAAGAGACCGGAGAGAACAAACTCCGGTCTCTTTTTCATAAGAAGGTTGACAATCGCCGCTCTTGGTTTACAATTAGGAGAGATTATTACGAAGAGGAGCTACTACAATGAGTCAAGCAGATCATGACAAAGAGAAGAAGAGACCCTATTCATTGCCGCGAAGAATCGATACGATCCATGCCTTAACGCTTACATCCCTATTTGTTGTCTTCATGATTGTTTCCGCGAAAGTCGTTATTCCTGTTACCATAATCCCGATTACGCTACAAGTGACCGTTGCTATTTTGTCCGGGATTCTACTGGGACCCAAAATGGGCGTACTCGCACAAATCACATATGTAGTGATGGGTCTTGTAGGATTGCCGGTTTTCTCTTCAGGCGGCGGACCCGGCTATATCCTTACGCCAACTTTTGGATATCTACTTGGGTTCATTGCATGCTCGTTTGTCGCTGGATTTCTCTCGCGCACATGTGTTCGCGAAAAGATAGGGGCAAGACGGCTCTACCTTTACCTACTCCTGTCATCGATTCTTGCACTTCTTGTATGTTATGGGTTTGGAATACTCTATTTGTTTTTTCTTTCTCATTTCTATTCGGGTTTTGCGGGTGGGAGCTATACCTTTGGGAAAGCAATTCTTGTTGGTTTGTTGCCATTTGTAGTGAAAGATGGGCTTCTGTGCGTCCTTGCTTCAGAGCTTGCAAGACGACTGTGGCGTTTTCGCCTTTCGGGCACTAGATGATCAATTCGTTCTTTTCGGTTCCGATTCCGTGCAATACGAGATCAATTACCTCAAGATATCGACTTTCAACTTTCGTATATATTGTCTCAGATAACTCTTTTCCTCGTATGTCTCCTTCATCAAACAGCATATCCGTTGCGCAGCTTGTCGAAACGAGAAAGGAAAGCACCACCTCTCTGTTTATACCCTTGCGCAATACAATTTTGTCGAGTAGTCCAGACATAATCTGTCTGCCGATTGATTCCATGCAGTAGTATTTTTTCCGCATACTATCCATGACATCGACAGGCGGAAAGAGAAAGGCTTCATTTAGTATTGTGTAGTGATATGGATGGGACAGATAAAATGCACATTTTTGGCGAGAATAAGCGAGGAGTGCATCGACAAAAGACAATCCTTCTACTGTGAAGCTTTGAAAAGACAAGATGACATCATCGACGCAGTGATCGATTACTTTTTCGTAGAGCTCCTTTTTTGAACCATAGTAGTGAAAAAGAAGACCTTTGGATACACCCGCTTTCTCGCATATTCGGTTCGTATTTGCGTGGTCATACCCAGCGGCAAATTCTTCAAGCGCTGTGTCAAAGAGTAACTCTTGTCGACTTTTTTCCATATATTATTTTCCCTTTACGATCGCAGATCTTTCTTCTGATAAATGCTATAAGCGGCGAGAAGAGATAGAGCGGATACGATGAATCCAATTACAATATACTTGATCTCAAATCCATTCTTCATCACGTCAGCCGGAACAAAATAATCAAGAGGGGATACATATCGCAGATTGCCAATTCCTTTGATGTTGCTGCTCAAGGCCTTTCCAAGTAATCCCAGAATATATGTTGCAAAAACAAATCCAATGGAGATGGCGGTAATCTGCCTTGCGGACTTGAGCAGAACGGAGAAAAGAAAACCGATAGCAAGGAAGATTAGTCCGGAAAGATACATGGCAGCACATACCATAAAAATTCCATACAGGGTATCGCAAACAGGTGCACTTGCCGACTTAAATAGCATTCCAGATATCTCTGATACCACCAAAACGAAAAGGATGTAAGCGGTGAAAACGGCAAAATTCCCCAATAGTTTCTCGATAAAAATCGAGGATCTTCGAACTGGCTGGGAATATAGGTATTCAATCGTTCCCGATGTTTCTTCGCCGATGAGTGCTGTGGTACCTCGCAAAGCGGCATATATGCCGCCCGCTAAGGCGATATACTGCATCTCATATGCGAAAAATTCGGTGATGACGGTGAAGTCAGGCATTGTATCTAGACCAAACATCTTGAGCATTTCGGGGGAGAACCCAGATGTTTTGGCATCAAGCATGGCGGTCATGTCGGTTCTTTTGAAACTCGGATAAAGAGCCATAAAACAAAATGCCGTCGAAGCAATAACAAGTGACCATAAGAGGAAACCCCGCTTAAGATTGTGAAGCTCTAATCGGAAAACGTTCATGCTTTATGCCCTCCCTCATAGTAGGATAAGAATCGGCTCTCAAGATTTGCATTTTCAATGGTGATATCAAGGGGCGTAAGCGTCGCGAGAAAAGCAAGTAGATCAGGATAATCGCCTTTGTATTGAAAGGTGATTCTGCCATCTGGAAGGGTTCTCAGAAGAGAGGCGCCAGACAGCTTCGCCGGAAGAACGATTTCTACCCCGGGAGCTAAGCTTATGTAAAGTTCCTTCGCACAGTGTCCGTTATTCGTCAGATCTTCCATGTCGATTATCTGACCGTCCTTAATGAAGGCGGCACGACCGCAATTCGTTTCAACTTCAGACAAATTATGACTTGAAAATAAAACAGTCGTTCCCTCCCGATTCATTTTCTGCAGATGCTCAAAGAGGTATTTCTGAATCAGCGGGTCAAGACCATTGGTCGGTTCATCAAGAATAATGAGCTTTGGCGAATGGATAATTGCCTGCGCAATGGCCACTTTCTTCTTGTTCCCTAAGGACAATTCTTCGAATTTTTTGTTCAGGTCAATGTCGAAAAGATCGCAGATGTCCGTTCGAGCTTTGCGGAACTCCAAAGGTTTTTTATGGTGAAATCGAAGTGTGGTGTCGATGAGATCTGCAACTTTCATATCCGGATAATAACGAACATCACCGGGAACATAGCCTAGATTCTCTTTAATCTTTGCACTGTCTTTACGTGTATCCATTCCGAAAATCTCTGCCGAGCCAAAATCGGGCTTGAGAAGAGAAAGGAGAAGCTTGATTGTTGTGGATTTTCCCGCGCCATTGGGACCAATAAAACCAAGGATTTCGCCTTCGTCAACATCAAATGTTACATTTTCGACTCCGCAATGTGTACCATAATACTTTTTGAGCTGTTTGATTGAAATAACGGACATATCATTTTCCTCCGTATTCTACAAGTATCTGTATCATAGTCCTGATTGACCGACAAGTCAACGTTGATTTGTGTTGCTTTCTCCGGAGCTTACGCGTAAGGATATCGACATCTATGTTGACCAATTCGTTTGCATTTCCAAAATCACACGGCTATAATCTTTTTAGGCATTTAGTTTTTGATCAGGAGGAAAATATGGCGAGAGTATCATTTCGGGATGATCGGTGCAAGGGCTGTGGTCTTTGTGTTTCCGTTTGCCCAAAGAAGATTTTGTTAGTTGACAAAGACCGTTTGAATAGTAAGGGGTATCACCCTGTCGTCTGTGTTGATCAGCGTGCTTGCATCGGCTGCACATTTTGCGCAGTTCAGTGTCCGGATTCGGTTATTACCGTAGAGAAGTAAGGAGAATATTCATGGCGAAGAGAGTCCTGATGAAGGGAAATGAAGTTATAGCAGAGGCGGCAATCCGAGCAGGATGCCGTCAGTATTTTGGGTATCCCATCACACCACAGACTGAAGTTATGCACTATATGGCCAAAAGAATGGTTCAAATTGGAGGCAGTTTTGTCCAGGCAGAGAGCGAGGTAGCAGCGATCAACATGGTATATGGCGCTTCTTCCGCGGGAGCACGTGTTCTTACGTCATCCTCCTCACCTGGAATCAGTCTGAAACAGGAGGGATTCTCCTATATTGCCGGTGCTGAGCTTCCGGCTGTCGTTGTAAATATCGTTCGTGCTGGCCCAGGTCTTGGTGGGATTTTGCCAGCTCAAGGGGATTATTTTCAGGCAACGAAGGGCGGAGGTCACGGAGATTACCGTAATATTGTCATTGCGCCGGCATCCGTTCAAGAATTATACGAATTAACGGTGGAAGCATTCAATCTGGCCGACAAGTACAGAATGCTTGTGCTTATTCTGGGGGATGGAACGTTAGGACAGATGATGGAACCGGTTCTTTTCAGAGATGAGGAGCCGATCGTTACATATGACAAATCGTGGGCGACGACAGGGCGAGCGGGAAAAGCAGATCATAATACAATTACATCTATTTACATTGATCCCGATCAGCTCGAAAGGAAGAATCGAGAGCTGCAGGCAAAATATCAAGTTGTTTCCGAAAATGAAGTGCGCTTTGAGACAATGAATATCGAGGGCGCTGAGATTGTGTTCACAGCGTTTGGTACATGCAGCCGTATTTGCAGAAATGTGATTCGGCAGGCGGCAGAGCTTGGAATGAAGGTGGGAATGATTCGTCCGATTACTTTGTGGCCATTTCCATCCGAGGAGATTGCTCGCATAGCCGCCCGCCCGCACGTTAAAGCATTTCTAGATATCGAATTGAACGCGGGTCAGATGGTCGAGGATGTTCGACTGGCCGTAAACGGCGTGAAACCGGTTCATTTCTTTGGAAGAATGGGCGGAAATCTGCCAACGCAGAAGGAAATTCTGGAACAACTCATTGCGATACAGAAGGGAGAACAATAATAAATGGCGATTGTATTTGAACAGACAAAGGGATTGATTGATAAGCCCCTTCACTATTGTCCCGGATGTACCCATGGAATTATTCATCGGATTATTGCTGAAGTTATGTGCGAGATGAATATACTTGAAGAGACAATAGGTGTTTCACCTGTTGGTTGCACGTATAACAATTATGAGTATTTCGCTTGCGACATGGTTCAGGCATCACATGGTCGAGCGCCTGCGGTTGCTACGGGAATCAAGCGTGTTCACCCGGACAAAATGGTTTTTGCCTATCAAGGAGACGGCGACTTGGCGTCTATTGGTGCGGCTGAGATTTTACACGCAGCGGCTCGCGGGGAGAAGATTTCTGTTTTCTTCGTTAATAATGCTATTTACGGAATGACGAGCGGACAAATGGCACCAACGACTCTATTGGGGCAGGTTACTACGACTTCTCCCTTTGGTCGTGACGCATCGCTTCAGGGATATCCGATGAATGTAAGCGAGTTGTTGTCGAGTCTGCCGGGTGCCGTGTACATAGAGCGCGTTGCGCTGAACAATTTTAAAAATATTCAAGCGGCGAAGAAGGCCATTGCCAGATCTTTTCGCGTTCAGCAGCAGAATCTTGGCTTTTCCATGATTGAATTTCTTTCCACCTGCCCGACAAACTGGGGCAAGGAACCGGTAGAAGCGATGCGTTGGCTTGAATCGGACATGATGCCACAGTATCCATTAGGGGTATTTAAGGGGAAGGATCTGGAGGTGTGATAAAATGATCGACTATTCTGTTATACTTGCCGGATTCGGTGGACAAGGCATATTATCTGCAGGGAAAATGGCTGCCGAGGCGGCACTAATTGAGGGAAGAGAAGTCTCATGGTTTCCATCGTATGGTCCAGAGATGCGTGGCGGTACAGCGAGTTGCTCTGTGGTGATATCAGATGAGATTATTGGCTCGCCTGTTATTAACGATGCAGATGTTCTGATTGCGCTTAACCAACCATCCCTCGAGAAATTCGAAAAGCAATTAAAACCAGGGGGAATCATCATCGCAGATTCTTCTCTGATAAAGATTGCACCAAGCAGAACGGATATCCGTTTTATACCGATTGCGTCTACAGAAATAGCTGGGGACCTCGGAAACATGGCATATGCAACCATTGTTTTGCTTGGGTGCCTTTCTGCGGCAACATCTTGCTTCAAGAGATCGTCGTTCGAAGCAGCACTTCGAGATGTTCTCCCTGAGAGGCGGCATCATATGATTCCTTCAAATCTCGAGGCATTTGACAGAGGCGCTCAATTTGCGAAATGATACGATTGCATCTGTGAACGATTTGAAAATGAAACAAACAGTCATGAAAAAGGAACAGATTTGTCTGTTCCTTTTTGTATAAAAGGTGTTGTCTGGACATTTTAATGGGGTATAATCGATATATCAACACATTGACGCTCGCAAATTCTTTTGCTTGCGCTTGGGGGACGAGTATGGATCAGGCATTTTTGTTCAACACGGGAGAAGACTATCGATCCTATAATTTGCTCGGATCAAGACCTATCGAGAGTGAGAATGCAGAGCAGGGATTTCATTTTGCGGTATGGGCGCCTCATGCACAATCTGTGAGCGTGATTGGCGATTTTAACGATTGGAATCCATATGTGGCACCCATGTCCATGCTGGGTGAGACGGGAATCTGGGTGTGCGATATCCAGAATGCACTCG
The DNA here is from genome assembly GCA_052036055.1 of Bacillota bacterium. Lineage (GTDB taxonomy): Bacteria > Bacillota > Clostridia > Saccharofermentanales > Saccharofermentanaceae > Firm-13. Next base: position 14,465 of record JBPOHB010000253.1, read on the forward strand.
AATGGGATCGGTATAAATACTGCATTATGGGTGCCGATGGACGCAAATACGAGAAGATTGATCCATATGCCAGGCATAGCGAGACAAGGCCTCAAGATGCGTCCATTCTATATAATATGAATGACTATGAGTGGGAAGATCAGGACTATCTTGCGTCTCGAACAGACGTGTTTTCCCCGAAACCAATCAATATATATGAGCTTCATCTCGGTTCTTGGCGTCGATATGAGGATGGCAATTTTATGAATTATCGTGTGATCGCCAAAGATCTGGCACAGTATTGCTTGGAGATGGGGTTCACGCACGTCGAACTGCTGCCGATAATGGAACATCCCCTTGATGATTCGTGGGGTTATCAGGTTACAGGTTATTATTCTGTGACAAGCCGTTTCGGTACGCCTGCTGATTTCAAGTTTCTGGTGGATTACCTCCACCAGAATAATATCGGGATCATTCTTGACTGGGTTCCCGCGCATTTTCCCAAGAATATCGAAGGGTTGGTTCGCTTTGACGGAACTCCGTGTTTTGAATATAGCGATCCTCGCATTGGCGAGCATCGTGAATGGGGCACATATGTTTTCAATTATGAGAAAGCGGAAGTGAGGTCTTTTCTGATTTCAAATGCTTTCTTCTGGCTAGATGTTTTTCATGTGGATGGCATCCGTGTAGACGCTGTTTCTAGTATGATTTACCGAAATTACGGGAGAAATGAATATATCCCGAATAACAGAGGCGGAACGGATAATTTTGAAGCAATTTCTATGCTGCAGAAGATAAATGAGATTGTTGCAGAGCAGTACCCATATGCCATGATGGTAGCTGAAGAATCAACTTCATGGCCGAAGGTGACACATCCTGTCAAAGATGGTGGATTGGGATTTACGCATAAATGGAACATGGGTTGGATGCACGATACACTTGATTATTTTGAAACAGATTACTATGCACGTGTCTGGCATCAGGATCAATTCTGTTTTTCGATGGTATATGCATTTTCCGAGAAATTCGTTCTTTGTCTTTCACATGATGAGGTTGTTCATGGGAAGAAGAGCCTGCTTAATAAGATGCCCGGTGATGATTGGCGCAAGTTTGCATCTCTTCGCACGATGTATCTCTATATGATGGCACATCCAGGATGCAAACTCAGTTTTATGGGATCTGAATTCGGCCAATTTATTGAATGGCGTTTTTATGAACAACTTGAATGGTTTCTTCTTAAGTACGAATCGCATCGGTTACTTAAGAAGTTTGTCCAGACCATGAATCAATTCTACATTTCAAATCCTTCTCTCTGGATATTGGACCGTTCGTGGGATGGATTTGAATGGATTGACACGACAGATCGCAATAACAGCGTTATAATTTTCTTAAGAAAAGGTGAGAAAGAAGAGGATCGGATATATGCCGTGCTCAATATGGTTCCCGTTCCGCTCAACAAATATAAGATTCCGGTTGTAAGTCACGGCAGGTATGTGATAACAATGAATACGGACGACATGTCCTTCGGAGGCAGCGGATATCCGGTAGCTGATGATGGAGCTGATGTTTTCTCAACGATCAAAGGAGAATGGAAAGGTCGCCCCTATTATCTGGAAGTAAATTTACCCCCCCTATGCGGCTTGTACATTGAAAAGGAAAAACACGAATAATAATACAGACGGAGGAAATGTTTATGGCGAAAGCAGATGTCGTAGCGATGATTCTTGCAGGTGGGCAAGGGGCAAGGTTAGGTGTATTAACAAAATACATTGCTAAGCCTGCTGTTCCTTTTGGAAGTCGGTATCGTATCATTGATTTTCCATTATCCAATTGTGCGAATTCGGGGATTGAGACGGTTGGTGTTCTCTCGCAATATCAGCCGCTTGCACTCAATACGTACGTAGGAAATGGACATCCTTGGGATTTGGATCGCAACAATGGCGGTGCGTTCATTTTACCTCCATATCAGAGGTCAGGCAGAAGTGATTGGTATAAGGGAACAGCCAATGCTATTTATCAGAACAAAGATTTTATCGATGATTGTGCCCCCAAATATGTTCTGATCCTTTCCGGAGATCACATATACAAAATGAATTATGCGCGTATGCTTCGTGAACATATCAATACGAAGGCGGATGCAACGCTGGCAGTGCTGGAAGTCCCGTGGGAAGAAGCGCCTAGATTTGGCATACTCAATACCGGAGAAAATGATATTATTTCGGAGTTTGTTGAAAAACCAAAGAAGCCGGAAAGTAATCTTGCATCAATGGGTGTGTATATCTTTACGTGGGATGTTCTTCGGAAAGCACTTATTGAAGACGAAGATAATCCAGAATCGAACAATGATTTCGGAAGCAATATTGTTCCGATGCTGCTTAATCAAGGAAAAAAACTATGTGCTTATCGTTTTTCGGGTTATTGGAAAGATGTTGGTACCATTTCTAGCTTATGGGAAGCAAATATGGATCTACTGGATCGCCCTGGTGACATCAATCTTATGGATCGCTCTTGGCGCATATACAGCCGAAATCCGGTGAAACCATCACATTACATAGCAGACGGAGCATCAGTCATTAATTCTGCACTGACAGATGGTTGCCAGATATTTGGGTCGGTAGACCATTCTGTTCTATCCAATTCTGTCACGATAGAGAAGGGCGCAGTCGTGAAAGACTCCGTTCTGATGCCTGGTGTGACCGTGCGATCCGGGGCTTATCTTGATAAGTGTATCGTAGGGTTTGATACAATTATCGGAGAAGGTGTGATGGCGGGGGCTTCCGTCATAGGAGAGAGCCCATATCTGAATAAGAAGATTTGTTCAGATGGAATTGTGGTAATTGAGCGCGGACTGAAGATCAAGGATCATGCAATTATACCGGCTAACTGTCAAG
>JBPOHB010000068.1:0-4386 GCA_052036055.1 Bacillota bacterium
AAATCGACTCCCATTTCGCCAAATCTTCCGGCATTGAGCATTCCTTAACGCCCCACTCGTCACCAATCGTATTGATAACTGCGCGATTAGAGATAGTGAAGTCATTGAATACAAAGCTTCGTCCTGCCAGGAATTTACCAAGCGCATCCATGGCGGATGTCTTGCCGCTGTTGTTAGCGCCAACAAACAGCGTCGTCTCCTTACTAAAATCTATACGGCACTGCCGCAGTTTGCGGAAATTTTGGATATATATAGACGTGATTCTCATATATGCTCCTCCACAACACCCTGTATAATATTTGTATCGCAACTATATTATAGTATACAATTTGACAATTTGAAATATAGAACGAAATGAATTAGTGGCATGTCTCTCACCGTTGTGATGAAGGGTGAGTGTCTGTTATATTTAGTCGTATAGATCTCCATATCATTTGCGGATGGACAGCCGCAAACCCCAAAAGGATCAGCCACCCTTCCCCTGTCCATCCGCGAACAAAGAGAAAGCCCTTGCCCGCCGTAGTTTCCGCAGGAGCTCATTTATGAGCTCCGAGGACATGTTCGTACGCCGGGAAAGAGCTTTCGACTTGGCGGAGAAGGAGGGATTCGAACCCTCGCGCCGGTTTCCCGACAAACGCATTTCGAGTGCGCCCCGTTATGACCTCTTCGATACTTCTCCACATTTTTGCAATTAATGCCTTTCGATTATAATGTCTGACCATGACGCCGTCAATAGCAAACCTCGTTCCAGATTTTGCGAAGGCGTCTTCTTTTTGCCCTTCCGAATCGTACTGAACTACTTCCTTTTTTGCTACAATGGTTACGAAAAGATTATTGTATTTTTGATTGGAGTGGATATGCGCGTATTTATTGATGCTGATGGTTGTCCCGTTATTGACATCGCTATTTCTATCTCAACAGATCTTGCCGTCGAATGTATTTTGGTTTGCGATACATCTCATTTTTTCCATAAAGACGGCGTGAAAACGATTACGGTTTCAAAGGGGCCGGATAGTGTTGATTTTGCACTTGTTAATATGCTTATGAAGGGAGATCTTGTGATTACGCAGGATTACGGGCTTGCCGCGATGTGTCTGGCTCGAAAAGGGCTTCCGATCAGCCAGAACGGCCTTGTCTATAATGACAGCAATATTGATTCTCTTCTTGAGGCACGCAATATGTCGAGGAAGATTCGTAATTCGGGCGGTCGAATCAAGGGCCCTGGGAAACGAAGTCCCGAGCAAGACGAAGCATTTGCCTTTGCTTTTCGGAAGCTCCTGACGGAGCAGATTGCATCTGCGTGATTAGACGGTAATGATCTCTTTTGCGTTTCCAGTCAGACAAATAGCTCCTGTCTTTTTGACCACATAGGTCTCTTCGACTCCGACTGTACCGACGCCTTCGATCCCGCATTTCGGTTCGAGTGCAATGACCATGTTTTCGGAAAGTACTTCGCCTTGACCCGGTGCGATGATCGGCTGCTCGTCGATATATAGACCCACTCCGTGACCAAGGAAGCTGACGCGGTTCTTGCCGTATCCCATGAAGTTGTTTTCAAGTACGGGAGGAAGATTGTCCATCGCCTCACGGTATATTTCTGACGGCCGATTTCCTGGAAGCAGCAGCGCCGCGGCCTTTGTAAGAACATTCATACAGGCGCGATGGATTTTGCTGACAGACTCCGCCGGATGCTGCCCAAACGAGTAGATCTGCGTCTTGTCGCTGTGATACCCCAGCATGCCGAATCCTACATCTACAAAGACAATATCTCCTTTTCGCAGACAGCGATCGCGATTGCCGAGTAGCGGTACGGCAGGTGACATGCCAAGCATGCCTCCCGGTCCGTCGAAATTGGTCGGATAGATGGAAGTCTCGCCAAAACCGATCTGCCCGACAATCATTTCCATCTGGAACATTGAGAAGCGTGATACGCCGTGATGTCCTCTCTGCACCATCTCGCTATATAGCTTTGCGGCAAAATCTGTCTCGCTGATTCCCTCGCGCAGAAGTGTTGGAACGATGTTTTCCATGACATACTGGTGATTTCTCCCTGACTCTGCGATGATTGCGATTTCCGCATCGCTCTTGACCGCGCGAATGGAAGATAGGATCTTATCGAGAGGCAAGATGCGGTGGATGGTGAAGTACTTGCGAAGTCGCTCGAGTGTAATAAGTGGCATGATCTCTGTCTCAATATATGTATCGCCAAGATCCGTAGGCAGTATGCTCTGCATATCGCGATATGTTGACATCTCATAGATTTGATCAAGCGGAGACTCCGCTATGGCGCGAGCAAAGCTTTTGCGAACAAAGAATGCGTACTGTCCATTTTTCTGTAGAACAAGAAGTCCGTCCTGGAGGGTGCCTGTAAAATAGTACTGGTTCACTTTGCTGATTATGACCGCCGTATCGTACGGCACGCCTTTTTGCGCAAGTGACGAGAAAAGCTTCTCAATACGATCCAAGAATATCTGTTTTGCCGCTACGTCTGTCACATGAATCTCCTTTAATAAATGCTATTGGTGAATAGGCGCCGTGGTCATACGCATTTTCTGTCTTTCATCATAATGCCCATCTCATTCCCTGACAAGTATTCGCTTCGTCGCAGACAAATCATGACATGGATTTAACAACTTTTCTCTATATAATGAGTTGATGTTGCTTTGTTTATACGCTACCATATACATATAACGATCTTGGGAATTCTTTTGTGCAGCGAGGTGTTCTGTATGATTGAATCTGACTTCTTTGTATCTATATTCGCGGTAATCGGCTGCGCTGTGCCTATCTTTGGCCGGCGCAGTTTGTTATATAAATCTTTTTCGGGAGGTCCGTATTATGCAGAGAAAGAATCTCACAAGTAAAGTGGATATGTCCATGCAAAAAGACAAGGAGGATGTCCCATCCAAGACGCCTGGCAAGCAGAAAAACTATGTGCTCGACACGAATGTGTTGCTTCATGACCCGGTTTGTTTCATGAATTTTGTTGGAAATCACGTATATATTCCCATTACTGTACTGGAAGAATTGGATCATCTCAAATCGAAAGAAGGGCTTCCTGGGTATCAGGCGCGTGAGGCCGTTCGCTCACTTCATCGCAGGATTGACGGACGCGGACGTAACTGCGTCAGTGTTGGCATTGATTTGCCATCGGGTGTTGTCCTGCACGTGTCTTTTCCGGATCGGATCGATTCTGATGCCGTTAACGACAATGAGCATGCCATTTCCAGGCCCTCTCAACTTTTCGAAGCGCAAACCAATGATAATCAGATCATTGCATGCGCACTGAAGGTTTCCAGAGAAGCTTCTGATCGGCAGACTTTTCTGGTCTCGAAAGATGTGTGTCTTCGTATCAAGGCAGAGATCTGCGGCATAAGGACGCAGGATTACGAGACGGACAAAATCAAAACGGATGAGCTATACACCGGATATTGTTCTCTTCTGATGTCCGGCAAGAGTATCGACAAGATCTATGAAGACGGTGGCAAACCACCGAAAACCATACAGATGCTTCCCAATCAGTTTGCTGTCATTACCTCGCGAGATAATCCGGATCATACGACACTCGCCCGATTTGATGGCAGTAAGCTTGTTCCGCTCAAATATGCCAATCAATCCGCCTGGGGGCTTCGCCCGATCAATCTTGAGCAGAAGATGGCTTTTGAATTGCTCATGGACCCTTCTGTTCCATTTGTATCCATCACAGGCGGTGCTGGCTCAGGCAAGACAATTCTTGCAACGGCTGTTGCTCTTGAGAAGGTTCTCGAACAGCGTGAGTACAGGAAGGTTGTGTTTGTTCGCCCTACCGTCCCTGCAGGCAATGATATCGGCTATTTGCCCGGCACGGAGGAAGAGAAACTGCGGCCCTGGATGGGGAGTTTCTATGATGCAATTGATAATTTGATGAGTATCGATAAGGACCCTTATTCAGGGAAAAGAGGGAAAAGATTGGAAAGCACATCACAGACCGAACAATTCATTGATGACGAGCGGCGAAAAGGGGTCTTCGAAATCAAGACTTTCACGTATATGCGCGGGCGAACCATTTCCGACGCCATTGTCATAGTCGATGAGGCGCAAGAAATTACGCCGCATCTGGCTAAGCTTATGCTGACGCGTGCAGGTGAACGGTCAAAATTTATTTTCCTTGGCGACCCTTCCGACAATCAAATTGACAATGTACTGGTTGACTCGAAATCAAATGGGCTGGTGTATGTCGTTGAGCGAATGAATCATCATAGTATTACCGGGCACATCACACTGCGTCAGGTTGAACGAAGTCTCTTAGCGTCACTTGCCGAGAAAAGCCTATAGCCGATTATTTCCACTCTTTGGCAACGAAATGACCGGGCAGCTTGACGGGTGCCCGGTCATTTTTTACCAAAT
>JBPOHB010000258.1:0-8706 GCA_052036055.1 Bacillota bacterium
CGTTGTTGACGGATCCTACCACGATGTCGACTCTTCCGAAATGGCCTTTAAGATCGCAGGATCTATGGGCTTCAAGGAAGGTATGAAGAAGGCTGACCCTTGCCTGCTCGAACCCATTATGCGAGTAGACATTGAAGTGCCTGATGAGTACATGGGAGACGTTATCGGCGGCATCAACTCACGGCGTGGACTTATCAAGGGCATTGAAGCAAGAGGGGGCGCTCAGGCTATTCAGACTGAAGTTCCGCTTTCGAATATGTTCGGATATGCAACGGCACTTCGCTCAACGACACAGGGCAGAGGAACCTTCGTTATGCAGATCAGCCATTTTGCTGAGATGCCGAAGAACATCATGGAATCCATCCTGAAGAAATAACCGATCGATAGATCGGGGATTTTTATCATGGTGCATCTTGCGAATATCGCTAAATATAGTAAAATAGATGCATCTGGCTTTTACGAGAACTTTTTAAAATCATCAGCTGAGAATTGCTGAATAAGGAGGAATTTACAAATGGCAAAGGCAAAATTTGAAAGAAACAAGCCGCACGTCAACATCGGAACAATCGGACACGTTGATCACGGCAAGACTTCCCTTACTGCTGCTATTACCAAGGTGCTTTCATTCCAGGGTAAGGCAACATACAAGGAATACGGCAACATTGACAGTGCTCCGGAGGAGAGGGCTCGTGGTATCACGATCAATACAGCTCACGTTGAGTATGAGACGGAAGCCCGTCACTATGCTCACGTTGACTGCCCCGGCCACGCTGACTATATCAAGAACATGATCACGGGAGCAGCTCAGATGGACGGCGCGATTCTTGTCGTATCTGCTTCTGACGGCCCGATGCCTCAGACACGCGAGCACATTCTGCTTGCTCGTCAGGTTGGCGTTCCTTACATCGTTGTTTTCATGAACAAGTGTGATCAGGTTGATGACGAAGAGCTTCTTGACTTAGTTGAGATGGATATTCGTGATCTTCTCAATCAGTATGAGTTCCCCGGTGATGATACACCGATCATCAGAGGTTCTGCACTGGAGGCTCTCGAGTCTACATCTAAGGACCCAAGTGACGCTGTATATAAGCCAATCATTGACCTCATGGCTGCTGTTGATTCATTTATTGCAACGCCTGTTCGTCCGACAGATCTTCCTTTCCTTATGCCTGTTGAAGATGTTTTCACCATCACAGGACGCGGAACGGTTGCAACGGGTCGTCTCGAGCGCGGTGTTATCAAGGTGGGCGATGCTGCTGAGATCGTAGGACTTCAGGAAGAGCCTCGCGCAACGGTTGTTACAGGTGTTGAAATGTTCAAGAAGCTTCTTGATCAGGCACAGGCTGGTGACAACATCGGAGCACTTCTTCGTGGTGTAGATCGCAAGCAGGTTGAGCGCGGACAGGTTATTGCTAAGCCGGGTTCAATCACACCTCATACGAAGTTCACAGGTCAGGTTTATGTTCTGACACACGCAGAAGGCGGCCGTCATAAGCCTTTCTTCAATGGATACCGTCCTCAGTTCTACTTCCGTACGACTGACGTTACAGGTATTGCGAACCTTCCAGAAGGCACAGAGATGTGTATGCCTGGCGACCACATCACGATCACAGTTGAACTGATTACCTCCATCGCTATGGAGCCAGGTCTTAAGTTCGCTATTCGTGAAGGCGGACACACAGTCGGTGCCGGAACTGTTTCGACAATCATTGAGTAATTAGCATTGCTTTTATGATGGACTGATGTCTGAATGAACACATAAAGTAACCTCCGCTATTTGATGCATGCATCATATGGCGGAGGTCTTTTTTTGTAGTTTTTCGAGATGCGACTATTTCTTGCCTTGTGGCTTGTTGGGCAGGCAAAGATCGTCAAGCAATTTCTTTGTGGCGCGGGGCGATTTGACGAAATAGAGCCAATAGTCCATCTGATTGGCAGACCGAATTCGTAGTATGCCGTAATCGAACAGTTTGCCGAATCCGAAAGAATATACTTTGATTTGTGTAATATCTTGCAGTCTTATGTCAAAATGAATGCGCCAATATGCGAAGCGTCGCCCGAAGATCTGTTTGTTTGTGACGGTAATGCGGCTTAGTAACACAGAGAAGATGGTGTGAAACAGAAAATAGAGAAAGACTACCCACAAGATAAGCAGGAGCTGGTAGAAAATGAAGTGGGGATTGTCGGGATAAAAATGATGCAAGAGTAAGTAAGCGGCATTCACCAGTAGGATGCCTGCCAGATGCACAAGTACCGGATTGCTCGAAAAAGCGATTCGGCAGATGTACTGTTCCTTCTCTGTTTGCATTGCTGGCTCGTCCGGGTAGAATTTCATATCTGTTTCCTTCTATGAAGAAGCTTTCACGGTGTTCCAAAGTTCGGTGTAGGTTTCCTCAATTTCGGCGTTTGAATAATATAGTTCGAGTGTCGCAAAAGTGGATGCATCGGGGTAGTAATTCTTGTTATTTTTGATTTCAGCCGGCAGCATGTCTTTGGCAGCTACATTGGGTGTGGAATAGCCGACGTATTCGCAGTTTGCAAGTGCGATATCCGGGTCATACATGAAATTGATAAAGGCATGTGCGCCGGCAACATTTGCTGCGGTTTTCGGGATGCACATCATATCGACAGACCAGTTTGAACCGGACGGTAGTGCAAATTGCAGGTCGATCTGGTCCTCGTTCCCAAGTTCTGTGATGCGGTCGAGTATTACTTGGTGGTCACCTGACCAAGCAAGAGCTGCGACAAGCTCGCCCGAGGCAAGTTTGTCCTTAAGGTTATCAACGCCGTATGTTGGCGACAGGGTTGACTTCTGCGTTAACAGAAGATCTTGCGCCTCGGTTAATTGTGCTTCATCTAGCGTGTTCAGGCTATAGCCATAGTAATTCAGTGCGGCTCCGATCGACTCTCGCATACTGTCATACATACCGATGGAATCCTTGTATTGTTCGTCAAAAAGGACACCCCATATCTCTTTCGGATCGGTCGTATCGGCGGCAAGTGACACTTTGTTTGCGTCATATACGAGACCAACGGTGCAATACATATAGGGTACACCGTAACGCATCACACTGTCTGAGATTTCGGAATCAGAATCGTATTTTACGTCTGAGAATAGCGGATCCATGTATTCTGTTACGTTGGGAAGAAGAGACATGTCTAGTTCTTGGAGCTTGTCCTCGCGAATCAGGCGGCAGACCATGTAATCGGATGGAATAATGACATCGTATGTATTGGACAGATTCGGATACATCGTCTCATTGTTCTCGAATGTTCGATAGACAACGTTGTATTGCGGGTAGGCGTCTTCGAATTTGGCGATCGTATCTTCCGCAATATATTCGCCCCAGTTATAGATAACAAGCTCCGTCTTGCCCGTGATTTTATCGGATACGGACAAGCCGCCACTACAGGCAGCAAAAGATGCTGTCAACATCATTGTGACGCCTATGGATAGAATTCGAAGGGGGAGTTTCTTGGGGTTTCTGGCGGATACGCGTTTGGCTTGATTCATGAATTCTTGCCTCCTTGGAAAAGTCTTTTTCTCTTACCGTTTTCAATAATGGTCTTGATATTTGCCGCAAGAAGCAGCAGGAAAATGGCGACGAACATCAGAGTAGTCAAGGCGTTCATTTTCGGATTGACTCCGAATTTGGCCATCGAATAGATCTGCATGGGCAGTGTCTGCACAGAGCTGTCCACGTTAAAGTTGCTAACAAGATAGTCGTCAACAGATAGTGTGAAGGTCAGAAGAATGGACGAGACAATACCGGGCATGATCTCAGGTATGATTACCTTCGTGATTGCCTGAAATTGCGTCGCGCCAAGATCTTGCGCGGCTTCGGACAGATTACGGTCGAGCTGCTTAAGCTTGGGATTGATGGACAGAACCGCAAAAGGGACGCAGAAAGCAATATGAGAGAGAATAAGCGTGAGCTGACCTTTTGGTATGCCTATAAAAGCGAATAGAAGCATAAAGGAGATACCGGTCACAAGCTCAGGCATTATGTTCGGAATATACGTTATATTCAGTACGAGCGACTGCAGCTTTTTCGAGAAATAGGATAGACCGAGACAGGACCAGACGGCGAGGAATGTCGACGTAAGCGATGCAATTGTCGCAACTTTGAGTGTCATGAGAAGTGACGCAAGCAGATCGCCGCCATCGTTCCCGCTAAACAGTTTCACATAATTGTCGAGTGTGAAGCCGCCCCAGTTGAAGGATTTGGGAACGTTGTTGAAAGAGAAGACAATCAGCACCAGAATCGGTAAATACAAGAATATGAATACCAATGCGATATAGACATTGGGAATGTACCGTCTCGCTTTTTTCACAGAATCATACCTCCCCCGCCGGAATCTTTATCGGCATTTCGCAGAATGCCCATCGTGATCAGCACAAAAATGAGGAGCAAGAGGGAAAGCACATTTCCGGCCTGCTGGGAGACAGGGCTCTCGCTTAGTATGAAGGTCTGTACGGAATTGCCGATCGTTGTGATGCTTCCTTCGCTGATGATATCCGGAATCATATAGAAGGTCAGAGAAGGCATAAATACCATTTGAATACCGGAAATAACCCCAGGCATGGAGAGGGGAAAAGTAACACGCGAGAATGTCTGAAATGAATTCGCGCCTAGATCGTGCGCCGCCTGTCGAACATTCTCATCGAGCTTCACCAGAACCGCATATATCGGGAGGAGCATAAAGGGGAGAAAATCATTGACCAGAACCAATTTGATGATCAGGTCGGAGAGAATATCCATTTTGAGGAAGAGTATCGGCTCGTGGATCATGTGAAGATTTAGTAGAAGCGTATTGAGAACGCCTGTTTGGGCGAAAAACGCGCGCCACGCATAGGTACGAAGCATCGTATTAATCCACATGGGAAGCACAAAAAACATCAGGAGCAAACTAGACCCTGCGTGTTGTCTTTTGCTGCGTGCGGCGATGGCATATGCCAGCGGGTAGGCAATCAGCAGGCAGCCGATGGTGGTCCAGACAGCATAGTCTAGGCTCCGCAGAAATACGGAGAAATATTCCTGCATATGCAGCGAAATGCCGTAGAATTCCGTATTGATCGGCCCAGCCGCCAGCGCCTTGAGCCCGTCCAGCGAGAAGGAATAGCCGCTCCCGTCCGCGTTTTTCACAAAAAATGCCGCAAAACAGATCAGGAGGAGCGGCAGAATCGTAAACACGAGAAGCCATATGAAATAAGGATATGTGAACATGCGAAGCCGCGCCTTGATGCCGGTCGCGCCAAATGCAGCTGCAAATAGTCCGATTATCAAGAAGACAAGCAGGAAATTGCCGAGCGTCCCTATGGAGAAGAAGAGGTCATCTTGCGTGATTGATGCCGCGGTAAAGACGGAAGGCTCAATCAGCTTCGAAGGAATTTGGAGAAGTGAAATCAAATCAGCAAGCAGGAGCAAAAAGAGAATAGTCGATAGAATATGCCCACTCATTCGTGCAAGCAATCTCTCGTATGACGCAATGAGCGCTAGCACCACAATGGGAATAAGGAGTGCAAGAATAAGCGGAAGAATAACCTGTGAAAATGACAGGGTATAGGTCGCATCTGCTAGGGAGAGCTGCATTTCGCGATATTGTAAAACGCTCAGCAGGGAGATGTTCATCTTTCGGATGGAAAAAAGTGACAATGATATCGTGGGAAGGAAGAAGCATACAAGTGAGAAGCAGGCGGCTATCGCACAGGGAATCAAGTGCATATGCGCCATGAAAAAATCAGTGTGACGGGTCATTTTGCCTGTAAATGATGGATTCATATGTATGTCGATCCTTTCTGTGCGTAATCAGGGAATGAGGTGAAGGTCTAGTCGAGAAGCTCTTCTATGCGAATTTCGTCTTCTTCCGGCAGATCTTTTCGGCGGTCAGGAGAGAAATCCGACTTGCGCATGATGTGGATATCATCCGGATCAAAGGTCATGCCGATGCGCTGCCCGACGGCAACAGGGTCGACATCATGGATCATCCAGGTGAAACCGTCATCGCCGTCAACGATCATCTCATAATGGACACCCTTGAAAACAATGGAATATACCGTGCCATTTATGCGACTTGCATCTTCTTCTTTGACATAAATATCTTCGGGGCGAATCACGACATCGACCCTATCATCGTCCTCCGTTGCATCAATAAATCGTGGGTCTACACATGCGAATTTTTTCCCGGCAAAAGTGACTTCGTAATCTTTGCTCATACTGCCTGGAATTATATTGGACTCGCCGATGAAGTCAGCGACGTATGCATTTTTGGGTTCATTGTAGATGTCGGTTGGCGTGCCGATTTGGAGGATGACGCCGTCCTTCATGACAATGATGGTGTCAGACATAGTCAGGGCTTCCTCTTGGTCGTGTGTAACATATACGAATGTAATGCCCAGTTGCTGCTGCATCTCCTTAAGCTCAGTCTGCATTTCTTTGCGCATCTTGAGATCCAGTGCGCCGAGAGGCTCATCAAGCAGGAGGACGCGGGGACGATTTATGATCGCACGCGCGATCGCGACGCGCTGCATTTGCCCGCCTGATATCTGGTCAACCCAGCGACTTCCGAAACCGGAAAGACCAACTGTATCCAGTGCTTTCTCCACACGCATACGAATCTCATCTTTGGGAACATTTTTGAGCCGAAGTCCAAATGCGACATTATCGAAAACATTCAGATGAGGGAAAAGCGCATAGCGCTGGAAGACCGTGTTGAGCTGCCGCTTATGGGCCGGAACCTTCAGCAGGTCGGCTCCGTCAAAAGTAACGACACCGGAATCAGCGGTTTCGAATCCGGCAAGGATACGAAGGGTCGTTGATTTCCCACATCCGGATGGACCCAGAAGTGTCAGAAACTCATTGTTTCTTATATAGAAAGTGATATCATGCAGGACCTGCAAGTCACCGAAACTCTTATTCAGTCCTTTAATCTCGATGATATGCTCCTTGCCAGAGGCATCATCGAGAAGCTGCAATTTACTTTGTGTGTTTACATTTTCGGCCATATCATGTTCCTCCCAAGCCCCGTACCGTTCATTACATCAAAGCGTTGTCACATGTAGAATCAGAAGCTCGGCGGTGAAGAAATCCAGAGAATCTTCACAAGTCGTTTGCCGCGATTGATCAGGTAATGCGGCTTGTCCGGATGAATGAGGAAACTCTCGCCATGCTTCACTGTGTATTTCTTCTTCCCAATTATCAGCGTCACCGTGCCCTCGAGTACATATCCGATCTCTTCACCCTCGTGCGGATTATCCGGATACGTCTGGCCATCGGGCTCAATTGTCAGCAAGACAGGCTCCATACTATTCTTTTGCGCATTCGGGATAAGCCAACAGATCTCACTCTTCTCATCGATATTGCGCTTAATCGCGTAATGCTCGGCGGAGAAGACCACCTGCTGATCTTCCGGCTCACTAAAAAAGGCGGCCAGATCCGTTCCAAGCGCCTCGAGAATATATTTAAGCGTCGAAATGGAAGGGGATGTCATATCCCGCTCCAAAAGAGAAATAAATCCTTTTGATAATTCGCATCGATCCGCAAGTTCTTCCTGTGTCAACTGGTTCTGTTGACGCAAAAAGCGAATCTTTTCCCCGATAATCATCTTCGCCTCCGTTTGATGACCAAACAGCTTGCTGTGTGGCCTTCCGGCTGATTAGCAGCCCATCTGCGTTTACTGATACTAAACAGCCACACGTAAATATAGACGTGTTTACTATTACTAAACCAACGAAGCACATTATATAAACTATTAAGCCCTCATGTCAACCGTTTTCATGTGAAATTCTTGCTTTTTTTCGGCTAAGGGATTATTCTGTAAAATATTGTCCCGAATATGCGTGTGACGGAAAATGTCATAGCCCAAGCATACGTCAGACAGGGAGTTTCCAGAAGGAAAACAGGAGCGAGGTAATCCATACATGTCAGACGCGGAAAAGCAGAGCAGGAAAGCCATTTCTGACGCGAAAAGAATGGTTATTAAGGTTGGCACATCGACCATCACATATGATAACGGAAGAATGAATTTACGCAATATCGACCGTCTGACGCGGGCGATTTCCAGTCTCATGAATCAGGGGAAGGAAGTCATCCTTGTCACTTCTGGCGCCATCGGCGTCGGTATCGGATGCCTTGATCTTGACATAAAGCCGACACAGATGCGCGATAAGCAGGCGATAGCCGCCGTTGGGCAATGCGAGCTCATGAACGTATACAGCCGTTGTTTTGCGGAATACAGCCAAATCATCGGACAGATTCTTCTGACAAAAGACGATTTGGACGATCAGGTCACACGCGAGAATATCTCCAACACCTTTGAAGCGCTGATTGACCGCAGAATCATTCCGATCGTCAATGAGAACGACTCGGTTTCTACCAAAGAGATTTTCCACAATGGAACATTCGGTGATAATGACACCCTTTCCGCACTCGTATCCATTCTCGTTTGTGCGGATCTTCTTGTTATATTATCCGATATAGACGGCCTCTATGACTGCAATCCACGAGAGAACGAGTGTGCGAAGCGCATATCCTACGTCAGAGAAATCGACCAGAATATGCTCGATAGTGCTGGAGGGGCCGGAAGCAAGCTAGGGACAGGCGGCATGCAGACGAAGATCACTGCGATGGCGCTTGCCACAGCCGCAGGAATCAGTGGCGTTATCGCCGAAGGTTCGCAGACGCAGATTCTCGAAAACATATTAGA
>JBPOHB010000044.1:0-8035 GCA_052036055.1 Bacillota bacterium
TCAATGAAAATATGACCAAGTAACCCTATATTCGGATGATCCTGTGGCAATGGCGGAAAGTTTCAAGACCGCTGGCACCACATGGATTCACATGGTGGACCTTGATGCAGCCAGAAGCGGAATTTCACAGAATCGCGATATTATTGAAAAAGTGGCGAGAATGGAAGGTGTTTTGGTTCAGACGGGCGGAGGCATCCGCAGTCTCGAAACACTTCGCTATCTTCTTGAAGAGGTGGGTGTTGCTCGCTGTGTGATCGGCACATCGGCTATTCGTGATCGCGCTTTTACAGAGAAAGCCCTGGCACTTTACGGCGAGAAGATTGCTATCGGTCTGGATGCACATAATGGAGAAATCGCAGTTGATGGCTGGACATCAGGCTCTGGAATGAAGGTCATTGCATTTGCTCATATTATGAAAGGCATTGGTGCGAAAACCGTGATTTATACGGACATCTCACGCGACGGAATGCTTTCTGGTCCTGCGACAGATGCAACGAAGCAACTCGTGAATGAGACGGGCCTAAGCGTCATCGCCTCGGGCGGAATCGGATCAGAGGCTGACATAGAAGAGATCAAGACATCTGGCTGTACGGGCGTTATCGTTGGGAAAGCCATATATGAGGGGAAAGTGAGATTGTCAGAATGCTTGCAAAACGTATAATTCCATGCCTCGATGTCAAAAACGGACGCGTGGTGAAGGGGATAAATTTCCTCTCTCTTCGTGACGCGGGAGATCCGGTAGAAATTGCTAAAGGCTACAACCTGTCCGGCGCGGACGAGCTAATATTTCTGGATATTACCGCAACGCTTGAAGATCGAGGAACCGTGATTGACATGGTTCGTCGCGTGGCGGAACAGGTATTCATTCCGTTTACTGTTGGCGGAGGAATCAAAACACTTGAGGATATTCGAGAGATACTGTCCGCTGGTGCTGACAAGATATCGCTGAATTCCGCAGCCGTATCGGATCCATCTCTTGTATCAGAATCGTCAAAACGATTTGGTGCACAATGTACCGTTGTCGCAATCGATGTAAAAAAATGCACAATTGACGCCAATATGGATGCGTTTCCGAGTGGTTATGAGGTATATGTTGCCGGAGGAACGCGTCCGACAGGACTGGATGCATTGACGTGGGCAAAACAGGTTGAGGCTCTGGGAGCCGGCGAAATTCTGCTTACGAGCATGGACAGAGACGGGACCAAATCAGGCTACGACAACACCATTACGCGAATGATTTCAGATGCAGTGTCGATACCCGTAATTGCATCAGGAGGCGCCGGTACCATGCAGGATTTCTATGACGGCATTGTTGATGGCGGCGCGGATGCGGTTCTGGCGGCAAGCCTATTCCATTTCGGGGAAATTTCGGTATCAGAACTAAAGAATGATTTGACCCGAAGGGGCATTCCTGTTCGTAGGATCAGCCCATCCCTCTATCGTTGGCAACGCATGAAAAAAGATGCAAATGGTCTTGTTCCGGCAATTGTTGTCGAAGACAAAACGAAAGACGTACTTATGCTTGCCTACATGGACTATGAGGCATTTGAGCGGACGGAAGAGACGGGAATCATGCATTATCATTCGAGAAGTCGCGGTACTCTCTGGAAAAAGGGCGAGACATCCGGACACTATCAGTATGTGAAATCGGCGAAGATTGACTGCGACTTGGATACACTGCTGTTCTATGTTGACCAAGTCGGCTCCGCCTGTCATACTGGAGCACACAGTTGCTTTTATCGAAAAATAGAAGAAATAGTATGAATCGGCCGTATACGAGCGGAAAATGGAGACAAAATGGAACCAGAAGCAAAGGATATCATTTCTGAATTATATGCACTCATTCTCGGAAGACGGGAAAATCCAGTTGAGGGGTCATACACGAACTATCTCTTTTCCAAAGGAATGGGGAAAATCTGCAAGAAAGTCGGAGAAGAAGCAATTGAGGTCGTGATTGCATCAACGAGTGGAACCAAAGAAGACATTATTTACGAACTTGCTGATCTTCAGTACCATTTACTCGTTCTGATGGCTGCTAAAGGGATTACACTCGACGAAGTCGAATCCGAGCTTCGAAACAGACAATAAGGCGCAAAAACCTTTTTATTGTACGTGCAATCACTCGGTAATTCTTTCAAACAGATTAAGGCGAGCGAATTTACATCTTTTTGAGCCAAAGAGTCGTTTTATGTTTGACACTACCGTGTGTCTGTGGTAAAATTTCGTTTGCTATCGCCGTTACAGGTCTTTTTTTATATGCAAACTGACATCCGCGGGATGTCGATTATGGAGGTGTTCACCATGGCTAGCAAGGCAGGTGCACGAGACAAGCTGACATTAGCTTGTGAAGAGTGCAAGCAGAGAAATTATCAGACATACAAGAACAAGAAGAACGATCCTGACAGACTTGAACTCAAGAAGTATTGCCGTTTTTGTAAGAAGCATACGAACCACAAGGAAACGAAGTAATATTTGCGGTTGATTCCTTACGGAAGAACAGGTGAGAGGGTTGTATCCATGACAGAGAAAAAACAAAAACCTAATATTTTCCAGCGCATCGGACATCGTTTCGTCGAGATTCGTCAGGAATTTAAGCGCGTGATCTGGCCGACAAGGCAGAAACTTCTGCAGATTGCAGTCGTCGTCCTTGCGGTTATACTCGCTTCTGCTATCCTACTGACCTTGGCTGGGCAAGGCGCACAGGCATTGCTGACAAAGGCGGGTTTCTACAAGCAAATTGATCCTACAACGACAACAACAACTGTGGCGGCCACAACGGAAGCAACAGAGACTTCTGGAGCAGATGCAACAGATACGACCACGTCAGGCGATGAGACGGTGGCGACTGATGCGACTACAGATACCTCGGCACAGTAATTAGGTTAACGATTTGCGTAAAGCAACACAAGGAGCGCGTAATAATGAGTGATGAACTTCATTCCAAGGAAGCGAAATGGTACGTAGTCCATACGTATTCCGGATATGAGAATAAAGTTAAGACGACTCTTGAGACCGTTATCGAAAATCGTGGACTTCAGGATATGATTCTTGAAGTGTCCGTACCAGTGGAAGAGCAGATCGAAGTCAAGGACGGCAAGAAGAAAGTCTCCATGAAGAAGATCTATCCCGGGTACGTGCTGATCAAGATGGTCTACACGGAAGAGATATGGTATATTGTCAGAAACACAAGAGGCGTTACGGGATTTGTCGGACCTAGTTCGAACCGCCCGATTCCGCTGTCTGACGAAGAACTTACCCTCATGGGACTCGAATCCAATTGGGTGCCTACCGTGGACTATGCTATCGGTGATTCGGTCAAATTGATTTCAGGACCGTTCTCAGATTGTGTAGGCATCGTGGAAGCGATGAATCCTGAAAAGCATTCGGTTCGTGTCAGAATTTCTATGTTTGGACGAGAGACACCTGTTGAGCTTGATTTCGCTCAGGTAATAAGAACATAAACGCTTATCCCGCCGATTATTCGGCGTGAATATATGGCAGTAAGGATAAGATACTGTCAGGCAAATTTTTGGGAGGTGGCATAAATGGCAAAGAAAGTCACAGGGTATGTTAAGTTACAGATACCTGCAGGCAAAGCAACGCCGGCGCCACCGGTAGGACCAGCCCTTGGCCAACACGGTGTTAACATCGCGCAGTTCGTCAAGGAATTTAATGAAAGAACGGCAAAAGAAGTAGGCATGATCATTCCGGTCATTATTACGATCTATGCAGACAGAACGTACACTTTCATTACGAAGACTCCTCCGGTGCCGGTATTACTCAAGAAAGCTTGCAACATTGAAAGTGGTTCAGGAAAACCAAACAAGGAAAAGGTCGCAAAGATTCCTTTTTCCGAGTGCAGAAAGATTGCGCAGGTCAAGATTATTGACACGAATGCATCTGATGTGGAAGCCTGTGCCAGAATGGTAGCCGGAACAGCACGCAGCATGGGCATCGTAGTAATCGATGACTAAGTCGGAAAGAGGAGTGTAGAAGAATGAAAAGAGGCAAGAGATATCAAGAGCTTGCAAAGCTCGTGGACAGATCCGTCTCCTATGATTCTGCAGAAGCGATTCGACTCGTGCAGGAGACAGGTAAGGCGAAATTCGATGAAATGGTCGAGCTTCATGTAAGACTCGGCGTAGACTCCCGTCATGCTGATCAGCAGGTCAGAGGCGCAGTTGTTCTCCCTCATGGAACCGGCCGCACAAAGCGAGTTCTCGTTTTTGCAAAAGGACCTAAGGCAGATGAGGCACTTGCTGCAGGCGCAGAATATGTCGGAGCGGAAGATCTTGTAGAGAAGATTACAAAAGAGAACTGGTTTGAATTTGATGTTGTTGTTGCAACTCCTGATATGATGGGTGTTGTCGGACGTCTTGGTAAGGTACTTGGACCGAAGGGTCTTATGCCTAACCCGAAATCCGGAACCGTGTCGATGGATGTGGCAAAGGCAATCGCCGAAATCAAAGCAGGTAAGATTGAGTATCGTCTTGATAAGACCAACATTATCCATTGTCCAATCGGCAAGGTTTCTTTTGGACAGCAGAAACTTGAAGAGAACTTCAAGGTAATCATGGATGCAATCGTAAAGTCAAAACCTTCGGCCGCGAAAGGGCAGTACCTTAAAAATGTTTCCCTTTCATCCACGATGGGCCCTGGTATTCGTCTGAATGCCGGAAAGCTTATCTGAGGCCACAAGGTTTCGATATAGGAATGGACGCCTGGGTGCAAACCTAAATGTCCGAAAACAAAGTGAAATAACCAACGTGCTAAAGACAGTAGGAAGTTCAAATAGTGAACTGTAAACGAATGTGTCGTCCTACCGAGGTGAAGTTGATTTGGGTTATCCTATATTAGGAAACGTAACATCAATACCCTCTGTGTCGTTTAGCGCAGAGGGTATTTTTAAGACTTGAATAAGGAGGTGTCATAGTTATGCCAAGTCAGAAAATTTTACTCGGTAAGAAGAAGATCGTTGCTGATTTAGTTGCAGAATTCAAGGCTGGAAAATCTTTCGTTTTCGCTGAAGCTCGCGGACTTACTGTATTTCAGGATACAGGAATGCGTGCAGATTTACGCAAGAATAACGTGAAGTATTCGGTCATCAAGAACACAACACTGATCATTGTTTTCAAAGAACTCGGAATTGAAGGTGTTGAGGACTATTTCAAAGGACCAACAGCGATTGCATTTTCTAAGGATGATGTAGTTGTTTCGGCCAAGCTTATGAAGCAATATGCTGACAAGTATGAGAAGTTAAATATCAAAGGCGGCGTGATTGAAGGCAAAGTGGCAACTGCCGCTGATATCAATGCACTGGCTTCGATTCCATCAAAGGAAGTTCTTTACACGCAAATCGTGTGCGGACTTATTTCTCCGATCACCAAACTTGCCATGTTGCTTAATTCTATTGCTGAGAAGACTGAAGAAGCAGGAGCTGCAACGGCAGCATCTGTTGTAGTATCATCCGAAAAAGCTGCTGAATAAACGGCAGAAGAAAACAAAAAAAGCCGTATATCCGGCAATTAAGTGGAGGTAATTTGAAATGGCTAGCGAAAAAATTACAAAGTTTATCGAAGATGTTAAGAACCTAAGCGTAATCGAGCTTTCTGAGCTCGTAAAAGCACTTGAGACAGAGTTTGGTGTATCTGCAGCTGCTGTTGCTGCTGCCCCTGCAGCTGCAGCTGTTGCTGCTGTTGAAGAAGAGCAGACAGAATTCACTGTTATTCTTAAGTCCGCTGGAGCTGCAAAAATCGCAGTAATCAAGGTTGTACGTGAGATCACGGGCCTTGGACTTAAGGAAGCAAAGGATCTTGTTGATGGCGCACCTAAATCTGTTAAGGAAAATGTATCTAAGGAAGATGCTGATGCTGCTGCTGCAAAGCTCAAAGAAGCTGGCGCAGAAGTCGAAATCAAGTAAGATTTCTTTTCTACATGACTGATGGAATTAAGCCTTCCGGAGAATACCTCTTCGGAAGGCTTTGTTTTGCCCAGAAGCTGTAAGGAAACGATATGAATTTGCGCCCCGCTAAATGAATAAAGACAATACTATGACGAAGAATAAACGGTCTATAAATTACATGAAGATGCTTGCCCTTGCCACACTCGCAGACAAGGCATATTCCCTGCGGAGAAAACAAGACGGGTTCAGTCTCATATTGACTGCATATGCGACCTTCAGGAGCCCACATGGGAGGAAGAAATACCGATAAGCGCTGATAGACGCCCTTCCCCTTCGTGCCTGTTCGAGCAACAAAGAGCCCGAAAAGCAAGATGCGTGCAGCACCCTTGTGCCTGTCGAAAATTACGCGTCCATGTACACCTTCGGCCCATTGTTGCATGGGAGAATTACTTCGATTGTATAGGTGTAGTCTTTTCCAAACCTTCTCTTCCATAATTGCAGCAGAGATCTCTTGGGAAATTAATAGTAGAATATCGAGAAGCCTGCGAGGAATAAAGGGAATTCTTGCTTCACGGCAAATTATGTGATGGTATTCTGCTGTGCAAATCCAACTGGATTTCTCTGCTTGATCAGCGAAAATCGAAATCTGTTGCATGAGGAGTCTCCTTTCATCTGCCTGACGAATGACTATATATTCTCGCAACTTGGGCTTGTATATTTCTTTTCTTTCCGACAATTTCTGGCATTCTCTTTCAAGAGAGCTTTCGTATGATGCCAATGTGAGAAAAATTGCAACAAATCAAACGTTTGTAATTGACAAATCATGTCGAAGTGTTTAGTGTGTAAATATCATTGTGAACGAAGCGCAGTTAATAGGCTGCGTTTATTTGTGTGGAGGGTGTATATGAAAGTGTTAAAGAAGATTATTTCTGCTATCCTTATTGGTGCTTTGCTGACAATGGCGGTTGCCTGCAAAGATTCGGCTAAGGATGACTTTTCCAAAGAGACGACAGCTGACCCGTCAGCGGAAACGGCTGATTCGGATATCGATATCGGATCAAAGACGAACGGGATACTGGTTATGGGAACAAATGCCTTTTTCCCGCCATTTGAATACTACGAGGGCGAAGAAATTGTTGGAATCGATGCCGAACTGATGCAAGCTATTGCAGACGAGCTTGGCGTGCAGCTTGAGATTGTGAATATGGAATTCGAATCGCTACCGAATGCTCTTTCAAGTGGTCAGATAGATGTTATTGCAGCGGGATTCACCATTAATCCGGATCGCCAAGAGACAATGGATTTTACCACCCCATACTATAATGCAACGCAGACGATCATTGTTCTATCGGACTCAGGACTTGCAACTCTCGATGACATTACAGATAAGGTTATCGGCGTTCAGACAGGAACGACAGGATATGATTGCGCGCTTGAAATAACAGACGAATCAAATATCAGCAGTTTTGATAATGGGATGATGGCAGTTGAAGCCTTGAAGAATGGTCAGGTTGATGCCGTCATTATTGATAACAACCCGGCGAAAACTTATGAGAAAGAGAACCCGGATGATCTGATGCTAATTGAAGGCGCTTTTGACGAAGAACAGTATGCTATGGCTGTTGTTAAAGGAAGCACGACACTTCAGGATAATATCAATACGGCACTGGCCGCGATCATTGAAGATGGAACGTATGATGAGATTATTGGCAAATACGTAGAATAATTGTAGGGGAGATTTACCGCGAGTCGGCTTGCATCAGCGAGCCGACTTTCTTTTACTATCCTTTTACAGGTAATGCGGAGGATTCATGATAGATGGTGCAATCAAGGCATTTGCAGATGCGATATACCTGGCACTCATAAAAGAAGATCGATTTCATTATCTCGTGAGTGGTTTTTTTGTCTCTGTGGAAGTCACGCTCCTAGCGGCTGTATTCGGCGTTCTTCTCGGGCTGTTTTTTGCTGTATGTAAGCTTCGTGGGAAAGGCCCGCTTGCTGCTCTTGCTAATGGATATATCACCGTTATTCGTGGCACGCCAGCGGTCGTACAGCTAACCATTATTTATTTTATTATTTTGGCGAAATCGGGGCTTCCCGTCATTGTTATTGCTTCGATTTCCTTTGGTATAA
>JBPOHB010000018.1:0-6421 GCA_052036055.1 Bacillota bacterium
ACGCATTGCAGACATGACATTTCTAAGTCGATATGCCTGGGACGTGATTTTCCGAACTGAAATTGCCTTCTTTGAGGAATTTTGTCTTCTCATTTCCGACGGATGCTGCTTCACCGATCCTCATGTCCTTATGCCTATGGGCGATCTATCTGCAGAGAAACTCGAGCAAATTCTTGATCAGATCAGCGAGGTTTTCGCTGAAAGAAATTGGCAGCTCAAGGTCATGTGTATCGATGAAGATAAGATTCATTTGTTTGATGAACTCACGAAATATCATGGCACGCCTGTATATGATGATGATTTTTCAGATTATGTATATGATGCTGAGTCCCTTCGAACATTATCGGGCAACGCTCTCCACAAGAAAAGGAATCATTTTAATAAGTTTATTCGCACGTATCCAGGCTATGCCTATTCCCGAATAACGGAAAATGATGCCGATGATTGTCTGGCCCTGGCTCGAGATTGGTGTGTAGCAAAAGATCTCGATCTAGAGAATCCAAAAGTGAGTGACTACCTAATGATTAAACGGCTATTTGACCATTTTTCTGAGCTAGATATTCGTGGGGGAATCATACGAATTGAAGGCATCGTACGGGCATTTTCTATCGGCGGGCTTGGAAACCATAACTGTGCTCACATTCATTTTGAGAAAGCAGATCAAAGCTATGATGGAATATACGTTGCAATCAATAAACTTGTTTTGATGCATGAATTCCCAGAAGCCCTGACCGTAAATCGCGAAGAAGATTTAGGCATACCCGGTCTTGCAAAAGCCAAACAATCTTACTTCCCAATCGAAAAAGTGAAGAAGTACAAGATTTGGCTGAATCGTGAAAGCTAATCGTGCTGGTTTGATATGTGAAAAATCATTTTTTCAAAATCCAGTCTTTTTCATGTCAAATCGTATATAATTGACTTAATTTGTAAAATCATGTCTGAGAGGTGAATACTATGGCGACCGCACCCCATATTCTCATTTGCGATGATGATCCAGTCGTTCACGAGTCTCTTGGTATCTATCTGGAGAATGAACATTTCACGTATTCAAGTGCATACGACGGCAAAGATGGTCTTGCGCACGTCCTTTCTGACAAGCCAGATCTCATTATCCTGGACCTTATGATGCCAGAAAAGACAGGGATTGAAGTATGTCGAGAAATCCGCAAGACGCTCTCCACGCCGATTATTATTCTCACTGCAAAAGGTGAAGAAATTGATCGTGTTCTTGGTCTCGAGCTTGGAGCAGACGACTATATTGTGAAGCCCTTTTCGCCACGAGAGGTTATTGCTCGCATCAAGGCAGTTCTTCGGAGAATATCAGAGCCCCAGGACGCTGGATCTCTTCTTCGATTTGAAGGACTTGAAATCAATTTAGACAATTATCAGGTCAAGGTTAACGGTGAACTCGTTTCTTGTACCCCGAAAGAAGTTGAAATTCTCCATTTGCTCGCATCCCATTTAGGTCAGGTTATGGATCGCGAACAAATCCTTTCGCTTATATGGGGATATGATTATTTTGGCGATACACGTACCGTTGACACCCATATTAAGCGAATCAGGCAGAAAATCTGTTATGAGGGCGCTCCTTGGTCTTTGATTACGGTATATGGTGTCGGCTATAAGTTTGAGGTTTCCCAATAATGTTCAGAAGTGTCTTTCTGCGACGAATCATTTTTATGATGGTCATTTCACTGTTAGCATCTGCCGTTGTAACCTCTGCGATGTTTTATTTTTTTTCTTTTCGTGCGCTTCGGACGGATCGTGAAACAGAAATGCAAACGCGTGCTGGTTCGATTGCAAAGGTCTATGGTGATTCTTTGGCGTCTGATTCGCAGGATGAACTCCTTCCTGACGTACTTACAAATGTTGCAATTAATGATTCTTATGTTCTCGTTTATGGGGAAGATGACGCGCTACTCTATGAATCTGATGAAATTTCTGATGTTGATCTCGAAATGTTTGAGATCGCGAAGAATTATGTTGCTTCTGATATGCTATCAGCATCGTCAGAATCTTATGTCAGTCGAATCATCTCCTCCGGAGATGATTCCGAAAAAGATATCATTATTGTGCAAGCACCCATCATGCAAGATGGTACTGTCATCGGATATGTTGTTTTATCTGCTACGACAAACGAGCTGATGACTACATTATTTGATCTTGCGAAAGTCTTGTTTCTGGCTACACTCCTTGTAGCTGGCATCATGCTGATTCCAATATGCATTGTATCCGCACGTATTGTAAGCCCCCTTCAGAAAGTCAACAACGTCGCAAGTGCTATGGGACAAGGCGACTTCACCTTGCGAGCAGATACACGTGCGAAGGGTGAAATCGGTGAGCTGGCAAAATCGTTTAATGACCTTGCAGACAAACTATCCATTTCCATTTCAGAACTCACCGTAGAACGCAACCGACTCCGTGAAATATTTGATGTTATCTCAGAAGGTATTGTCTCGGTTGATCTTGAGTTGAAACCGCTCTATTCCAATCCGGCAATCTCAACGCTTTTCGAAAATGCAAAGAAAAGAAATCTATTTACGGAAAGACTGCAGCTTATACCTTTTGAAGAGGTTTGGGACGATTTCAAGAAGTGTATTGCGGAAAGAACCACGCTTGAGCGAACGCTGGAATCAAGAGATAGTGCTTTCCTTTCAACCATTGTTCCAACTTTTGATAATACGGGAACGGTTGCAGGCGCCACAGGTTTCTTCCGTGACATCACAGAGTCGGAAAGACTTGAGCAAACACGCAGAGATTATGTTGCAAATGTATCGCATGAGCTCCGCACCCCACTAACCGCTTTGCGAGGCCTCGTTGAGCCGCTCGCAGATGGAATGGTAAAAAACGAGACAGACCGCATGCGCTATTATGGCATTATTCTTCATGAGACTATGCGTCTATCGAGACTGATTGATGATATGCTTGAGCTCTCGCGTCTACAAGCAAGGACACTCGCCTTTAAGACCTTCCCATTCGATCTCAATGCCACTTTGAATGAATTGCAAGCTAAGTTCACGCCGATTATGAGCGATTCTTCTCTCACCTTTCTTATCGAATATAAAGATGGCCCATGTCCGACCGTTATGGGGAATCCAGATCGCGTTGAACAGATTCTGGTCATTCTTATGGATAATGCCAAAAAATATACCCCACCCGGTGGTTCAATCACCATTTCAACTCAGCTTAGCGAGAAGAAAGATCAGGTTCTTGTTTCAGTAATTGATACAGGTCAGGGCATTCACGAGTATGATATTGATCATATCTTCGACCGCTTCTATAAGGCAGATCGTGCTCGCGGCAAAAAAGGTACAGGACTTGGGCTATCCATCGCGCGCGAGCTGCTAAATTACATGGGCGAGAAGATTGAAGTGCAAAGCGAATATGGCGAGGGGACAACGTTCACATTCACGCTAAAATGTGTCCAGGGAACGGTCTGGTACTAGAATAATCCCGTTTGTCAGAGAGCAGACTATTTCGCATACAAAGGAGTACATAATGGATTCGATATATGCAGACGATGAAGCAGACGAACAGGCACAAGGGGTTCGAATCAATCGATATATTAGTTCGAGCGGGTTTTGTTCAAGGCGGAAAGCTGACGAATATGTTGCTCTTGGCATAGTAACCGTTGACAATATCATCGCGGTGCCTGGGACACGTGTTCTGCCTGGGAGTACCGTTCGGGTTAAAGATACGCCTCTACTCCCAGATGAAGACTATATCTATATTGCACTCAATAAGCCGCTTGGCATAACTTGTACGACGGATCCGCGCGACAGAGATAACGTTGTCGACTATTTGCATTTTGACAAACGAATTTATCCCATTGGCCGACTCGATAAAAATTCCACCGGTCTTCTCTTACTTACAAACGATGGCAACATTGTTAACAAAATACTCCGAGCCGAGGGACGGCATGAGAAGGAATACCAAGTGGACGTTGATAAGCCCATCACCTCTGCGTTTATTCGCGATATGCAAAAAGGCGTCCCCATCTTAGAAACCATGACACGTCCATGCATCGTTACACAAACATCGCCTCATTCTTTTGAGATTATCCTTACGCAGGGGCTCAATCGGCAAATAAGGCGCATGTGTGAATATTTTGGATATCGCGTGAAGAAGCTATGCAGGACACGCATCCTAAATATCACACTTGGCTCACTACCGCTCGGGGAGTGGAGAAAACTCACCTACAAAGAAATTCGCGACATCAAGGCTCTGAGCGAACCTCAATCCATGGTTCGAGGGAAAAAGAGCCCCGATAAGTCTGATTTTTAACAAACTGCCGCGTCTCCTTCCCTGTTCTCTCAATTCCCCGCTGATAAAAATCAAGGAAAAGCTCATAATACTCCTGCGCGAACATGACTTCCTGATGCTGGCTGTCATCAAGAACCTCAGGAGAATACATGGCAGCGGTAAAAATAAACGGGTTCTGTGAGCCTGCTGTTACCTTAATGCCTTTTCCGGTTCCATCAGACACAATCAGGTACGATGTATCACAGTGGGCTCCATTTTCCTGCGGTCTTGCATACGCAAAATACATCTCTTCAGGTGTTGATTCATATCTGCCTAGCCTTGCAGATTCCTTGCGATCCGGATAGGATTCATGAATTCCACGTCCATACCAAATCAGCTTATTAACTGCCCGATTCATTTTTACGCGAAAACCACCACGAAGCAGATCATATCTTGGCGTGAATACGACTTCAAGCGACAACTTGCCCGAAGGCTCCATTGTGTATTGCACCATGACATCCTCTTTGAACGCGTGGTTCTTATAGAAGACCACCAAAACAAATGTGTCCTGGATCATTTCATAGGTAAATCGGTGATATGACAGACCTGCTTGAATCGTTCGCCAATCCGTTTCCTGTGAGAAGATCGTTGCGGCGAGAACGAAAGATTTATCCGATCGATCGCTATTTGTTGCCGCTCGAAAAAAGCTTGGCATAAAGTTTCCTGATAAATACTCTCTGTCAAAAAATGAAATGGAACTGAGTCCCCCTCCACTTCTGGAAAAAGCAACAGACCAAGCATTCTGAACAATAATTAACTGCGAAGGTTTCGTCAATACTTTCAGTTTGGGGTTGCCAGATACCAGCTGCAGCTCACTCGAAAAATGATTGGGAGCCGTCTTTGACGTAACCGCAACCTGCTCTAGAATCACCTGTTGATAGAAGGCAATCTCATGCCCAGCGCGAACGTAAGGCATATCCACATCCAAACAGACCCGAATATCCAAAACGAGCTCTCTTGCAATAGCCTTCTCCGAAATCGCTTGTAGTGAGGCGTCCTGCCCTGCCCAATCCGGAGACAAATAATCCGACACCGAAAATGGGAAGCACAATTCCTGCACACCAAGCGGCGGCAAAGAAGTTACTTTACCGCTTCCGCCTCTGATTCGATAACCTCCCAGAAGGAGTTGCCAATATAGAATCAAGTGATTCGTCTCTCCATATGGGTGCAAATTGTAAAGCGTCAGTCTTGCCGGTGTATCCGGAGAAGGGATCATCTGAAGTGTCTCACACTGCTTTTTCATCTCAAAGTAATATGGATGAACCACCCTGTCCGCTCTGACAATTCCCTGCGCTATCGGAATATCCTTCTTCTCGTGATATTCTTCAAGATCGCCCTGATGCAAAAACTGATAATCAGTCGCATCATCTTTTCTGACAGCACGGCCGGAAATGCCGGAGAAAAGACCTTTACCTTTCTTACTCAGAAGATTTCGCTTATCCAAGCAAAGATCCATCCAATCACCGAAAACCGTTCCCGCTTCACACGGAAGCATAGGAATATCCGAAACCGTCATCCCCTTATCCTTCTCACAGTAAAAAGGTCTCGATGGATCAACCTGAATCAGTTGCTGCTTCATATGCCACATTTTTCCTTCGTCAAAATGCAGTGACGGAAATGACCACAAAACAATACTCGGATGTGTCTGCAAACTCTCAATAGCCTGCAGCATATGCGTATGGCGCGCCTGTGTAATCACAAATAGCCCATATTGATCACACATAGTATAGAGAATGGGGTCATAGGAATAATGCATTACAATGACTGTATTGAGATTTGCCTGCTTCATTAGCAAAATATCTTGCAAAATGCGTTCTGCTGATACTGCAATCCCAGTAACGGGATCAAACGAATAGTACCTGACAGCACGAATCGGAATGGCATAGTCATTCATGTGCATAATCTTTCCGATCGCCTCAACATCCCGAAAACCAAACCGCTTTCTTTTTACACATATAATTCGGTCATGAACATCAAAAAGAGTCAGGACCAAGTCGTACAATGCAGGCTTCTGGTCTGACCAGGGTAAAATACCGGAAGCATACATCTCGCCAGAAAAAATCGAATCAGACAGTGCAGGAATACGTCCACTTATTCCTTGCACAACAGACGTTCTTAC
>JBPOHB010000269.1:0-1743 GCA_052036055.1 Bacillota bacterium
TAACATTCTAAGGGAGTATCACGCAGGAGGACAGACCAATGCAGTAGTCAAGCTCGGAGCGCTGATGACCGGATAGGGCGCAGGGTAGATCACGGATTCGGCCAGATAAATACAAAACAGAAGCAGATCTTCACAGGTCTGCTTTTTATATGTGCGGGAAAGGTCGTCCCTAGTACCGCGCACCAAGTCGACGG
Organism: Bacillota bacterium; assembly: GCA_052036055.1. GTDB lineage: Bacteria > Bacillota > Clostridia > Saccharofermentanales > Saccharofermentanaceae > Firm-13. Next base: position 195 of record JBPOHB010000269.1, read on the forward strand.
ACTATAAACGGAATATGCCGCCGGGCATTAAATGGGGAGAATTATATGGCAGATTTAGGAACAGCCGCCGGTGCCGCGAATTCGGGTACCGGAGATCCAGCGACGTCACAGCCTGCGGATCAGGCCAGAACGGGCAACGGCAGCCCTGATGCCGGGAAGACAATCAGCATGGAAGAGGCCGAGCGTATTGCTACGGAGAGGTCGACACGAGCAGAATCATCCGCTACGCCTCGCGAGTTCGAATCTCGTATCCCGCTCCAAAATAACATAGCATCCCCCAATGGGGAGCTATGTTTTTTTATTTAGAAAAGTGTTATATTCTGAATTCAAATGCAGTTCTTGATAGAAAGATAAACAAGAAATTTGTCATGCAGGTAGAGTATCGGACGATCTACTTGAGAGGGAGTGCAACATGGAGTTCATAGCGAAAGACGAAATAAAGGAATTGACTAATCCAGGCGTCATATCAAGACAACTCTTAAATCCAGAGAATTCTGAAAGCACTCGTGTTACTATTACTGAAGTTCATTTGGAGGAAGGGGCTTGTCAGCCAAGGCATGTTCATGAGCATTCCGAGCAAATATGGTATGCCATTAAAGGGAAAGGGCAATTGCTTCTAGCCAAAGATGAAACGAAAGATTTTTCTGCTGGTGACATGGTTCGTTTTGCCGATGGTGATACACACGGATTATTCAATCATTCAACCGACGAATTCGTATATGTTTCTGTAACATCACCGCCGATTAACTTCAATTATGCCTATAGAGACAATAAATAAACGGGCATATAAGGGTATCGTGAAGAGATCTATTTCCAAAGCGCTACATCGAGCAGCCCCGAAAAACCCATGTTTTTCGGGGCTGCATTTCATTATTTGTTCCTATTCGGATGAATGGCGATTATCTGGCCAGACTTATGATGCCTGTCTGTGTACCCCAGAAGCCTGTCTGTACCTGCAAATTGCTATCCATAGAGCTTGCCACTTCTTCCGAGACATCAAATACGACGGTGCCAGTCATAGTCAAATCAGGATTCAAGCTTTCGTACAGGAAAGAATTTTCAGAGTCAGCATATAGAGACGCAGTGCTATCCGCATCAAAGGTCTTATCTCCGAGTTGAATCTTGAAGAATGTATCTGATATGGTTAAGGATTCAGAACTATGATTTGTGATCGAGAGGGTTACCACCAGGTAGATGCCATTTGCTGTCGAATTCAGATATTCGCTTCCTACTTGCGAGGCTGACTCAACACTGACAACGACATAGGATACATCGCCGACATTGAGTGTATCGCCAATTTTTGCGATTGTAACCGCATCAGTCGTATCCGTTTCAGCCACATCGGCAACATCACTGGCATTGGATGCGTTCGTATCCGATGTACCCTTATCGACTGTATTGTCCTTGTCTTTGTTGCCGAACAATCCAACTAAGATTAAGATGCCTACAACAATGAGAACGACCACGAGACAGCCATTCTTCTTTTTTCCCTGCTCCATTTTCTTTCCTCCTATTATTCTTGCAACCAGATGTATATCGTGGTTGCACC
>JBPOHB010000169.1:0-3326 GCA_052036055.1 Bacillota bacterium
GAATCTGATTGAAAAAATGCAGCTTGGTGCTCGCTATGACGTCATCATGCTTGACTGGCAAATGCCGATTATGAGGGGGGAAATTACGGGACAGGAAATACGAGAACTCGATCCGGATTGCATCATCATAATCGTTACAGCGTATGATGCATTTGCGCTTCGTGCTTTTCGACTTACCACCTTTCGGTATATTATAAAGACATCCATGAAAGAAGAACTTCCCGAAGCACTTCTCTCGTCGATCAAGCAATATGGGAAGAAAAATCATACGATCATGATTCGGACCGGACAGGATACACTTGTGCGGTTATACGTACGTGAAATCAGTGTCATCGAATATCGGCAGAGAAAAGTGGTGTTCAAAACACATAAAGGTGATTACTACTCGACCAGTCGAATGCAGATGAACGCGCTCTATGCGCAGATCAGAGAAGATGGATTTGTCATTCCATATAAGGGCGTTATCGTGAATGTTGCCGAAATTCTCGAGAAGCGACCGAATGAGCTTGTCATGAAAGACGATCAAATTATTCCTGTCAGTCGAGCCAATCAGAGTAAGGTACTTGCGGCAATGATTGCATTCATGGAGAGATGAATATGGGGTCATACTGGGTCTGGTTCTTTATTGAGTTTTCAGCCAATTTAGCAGAAGGCATCTTTCTGATCACTTTTCTTGGCGCCTTCCTTCAAAAAAAGAATATCTCGAAATGGATCTATTTTGGGCTTCCTCTCTTTCAGGCGTGTACGACGTATCTTGTTAACCAATCGGGCATGTCTAGCATATTGGGCATGCTCGTATGCATACTCATTGGATTCATGTTTGCATTCCTTTTCTATATGGGAAATCCAATGAAGCAACTTCTGCTTGTGCTTGCGTATTTTGTTGTATGGTTCATTTCGGAACTGGTAGTGATGTTTTCGCTCAATTTCTTTTTCGATGATTTTCTTGTGAAACAACAATCGCCGTCTATCGAGCGATTGACATCCATCATTGTCTGCAAGACCATTCTGTTTATTATTCTGCGCATTGTCATCTCTTTCTGCCCTGGACAGGAACAGAAGATTCCGACAAGACGACTGATTCCTTTATTTTCTCTTCCCGTTGCAACTCTTGGGATAGCATTTTCTTTTTTGATCTTCTGGCAGGGGCAGACGGATACGCGCCTTTTCTTCTGGTCAGCGCTCGCTTCGGTGGTTCTCTTGTTTACAAATTTCATCGTTTTTGACCAGTATCAGCGTCTGGAGAAGGACGCGTTGACCAAACAACAGAATCAGCTTCTTCTGCAATATCTAGATTCCGAAAAGCAACAGATTATGCTTATGGATTCTCAGCAACATGAGGTTCGAAGAATTGCACATGATCTCAAAAACAGCCTGATTCCTGTAATGGAAGCCTTGCATCTTGACAGAACGGAAGATGCGAAGAAATACGTCGCAGAAATTCTTCGCGGCACAAATCTGGCCAGACCAGACATTTATACGAATCAGTCACTTGTCGATGCCGTCATTTCGCAGAAGGTTAGAGAAGCGGAAAGTCAACAGATAGAGATTCGTGTTGACACATGCCCAATGGTCATAGAATTCGTTACGCCGGTTGACGTAAGTGTGATTCTCGGGAATACGCTTGATAACGCCATCGAAGCTGTCTGTAAGCAAGAGGAAGGCGCGAAACGTATGGTCAAGCTTGCGCTTTCACAGGCAAAAGGTCTGCTATACATTTGCGTGGCAAACACAGTATCGGAGGATGTTGATGTGAGCCATGGAAAGATCGAGACTTCAAAAGCAGATACCTCAAGACATGGCTTGGGTCTATCGAGTGTACGACATATTGTCGAAAAATATAGAGGGGATATATCTTTTGCATGTAAGGACAGAATTTTCGAAGTGCGGATTGTATTACAGGATCAGAAGAACTAGGGGCGTATTTGCGAAGTCCGGATAATGTACCCCGGACGCAAAAGAAAGAATCAAGGAGGATTAGGATGAGTAAGACAGCGCTGATAACAGGAGCTTCAAGTGGTATGGGACGCGAGTTCGCTTTCCTTCTTGCCAAAGAGGGGTACGATCTGGTGGTGGTAGCAAGACGCCTTGATCGATTGAACGATCTGGCATCGGAAATCGCGAAAATATACCCTGTCTCTGTTTTCGTCATCGGAAAAGATCTTGCGACGCAAAATGCGGCGGAGGAACTGTTTCTGGAAATGGAAGATAAAGGAATATCCATTGACATACTGATAAACAATGCCGGATTTACGGTATCAGGGAAGTTCTATGAAAACGATCTCACTCGGCATATGTCACTGATCCATACAAATATTGAGGCACTGACGAAGCTGACGTATCTTGCAGTTGCCTCGATGAAGGCAAAGGGACAAGGCAAGATTTTGCAGCTCGGATCGGTCGTATCGTTTGCACCTGCACCGCAAAACGCAACCTATTCCGGCAGCAAAGGGTACGTCCTCCTATTTTCCGAGTCGTTATCTGCCGACCTGAAAGGGACCGGCGTTTCGATTACCGTACTCTGTCCGGGTGCAACGAGAACGGAATTTGCCGAGAAGTCGGGATCGGACATGGCACATGCACTATCCTTTCGACTCACGTCAATGACTGCAAAGAAGGTTGCGGAGATCGGATATAAAGCACTTATCAAAGGACGTCGTGTCGTGGTGGCAGGATGGGTCAACAAGCTCTATGTTTTCTTCCTGCGAATCCTGCCGAGGTCTCTCAATTTGTTCCTCAGTAGCAAGTTATACTGATCGGTTTATGCGACATATCCGGCCGTTATTTCTGGTCATCACATCTGCGTAATTCGGACGTGTTCGCGAAGGCAGGTAATATCATCGCGGCAAAACCCTTGGGTGCCATCTTTGCAGACGGCGCTTGTCCCGCAAAGGGTTGCAAGTGACAATGCTTCCACAAGATCATTTTCATCTTGAGAAAGACCATACAAGAATCCTGCCAGCATGGCGTCTCCCGCACCGACCGTACCCTTGACGCGAACGGCAATCGGAGCTGAGAAGTAGGCGGTTTTTGCTGTTACGAGTATGCTGCCTTGATTGCCCAAAGAAACCAAACCGATTTCTATACCATTATGTATGAGTAAGGAACGGGTGACGGTGATGATTTCTTCTTTTGTTCGGAATTTTCTGGAGACACAGTTTTCCAGCTCGGCGATGTTCGGTTTGATCATATAGGGGCTCGCCGACAGCGCCTCGCGAAGCAAGAGGTGATCTGCATCCAAAATGACTTTGCAGCTTCCTGATACGAGGGAGATGAGCTTATGATAACAATCTGGCGTGAGTCCAACTGGGACGCTACCAGAGAAG
>JBPOHB010000239.1:0-2168 GCA_052036055.1 Bacillota bacterium
CTTTTTTGGATCAGACGTATTGTAAACAGTAGCGAGTGGGAGGCATTATGACAGGTGTAAAATTATCTTCTCAGGAGAGAAATATCCTTGCTGCGGTGGATCATACACTCTTATCGCAGGTAGCAACATGGGAGCAAACCAAAGAACTTGTGCGAGAGGCTGAGACTTTTCACGTAGCCAGTGCCTGCATTGCGCCAACATATGTTGCGCGCGCGGCGGATTTTCTTGCAGGGCGACTTCCCGTATGCACGGTGGTTGGCTTTCCCAATGGATATAGCACCTGCAGGACAAAGGTTTTCGAAGCAGAAGAGGCAATTGCCGGAGGTGCCACAGAAATTGATATGGTCATCTGTCTGGGGGATGTCAAGGCGCAGGCTTATGGACGAATCAAGGATGAAATTTGCGCCATTCGAGAAGTCTGCGGTGAAAACGTGCTGAAAGTGATTATCGAAACGTGCCTTCTGACGGAAATGGAAAAGATACGTATGTGTGAAGTGGTGACAGATGCGAAGGCAGACTTCATCAAGACTTCAACTGGATTCTCAAGTGGTGGCGCCGTGATAGAAGATATGTATCTATTCCGAAATCATATCGGGCCGCAGGTAAGGATCAAGGCGGCGGGCGGGATCTCTACGCTTGAAGATGCGCAGGCGCTTCTTTCGGCCGGGGCATCGCGACTTGGGACTAGCCGTGTAGTGAAGTTGCTTATGCGAAAAGGAGGGAATCAAGTATGAATGAATTTCTGGCAGCGGGTTACAAGAAGGATCTGGTTCTCGCAGCGTTGGAGGCAAGGAAGAACGCATACGCCCCGTATTCGAAGTTTACTGTCGGGGCAGCCGTACAGACCCAGAGCGGAAGGATCTACACAGGCTGCAATATTGAATCGGCGTCCTATTCTCCTACGATTTGCGCGGAGAGGACGGCTATTTTTAAGGCTGTAAGCGAGGGGTACAAGAATTTCCGCTCCATTGCGATTGTAGGCGGGAAAATGGATGAGGACGGTGGTATTTGTCCCCCTTGCGGTGTCTGTTTACAGGTGTTTCTTGAGTTTTGTGATCCTGATACCTTTGAAGTGCTTCTGTCTCAAGAGGATTTCCATACGAGATCTTATTTGCTCTCGGAATTGATACCAGAAGGGTTTCGTCCGGAGCGCGTTCTATGATCTGCGCATTATACGATGCATCGACCGAGAGGGTTTCTCCCGCAAGAAGACAGCCATGAGAATAAAACCAAGGCATGCGAATAAAGTCGAGATGAGAAGCATTTTCTGAAGGCCCAGCGTATCCAGAAGAATTCCACCGCCAAGATTGCCAACCACATTTCCAATTCCGATACCGACCACCATGGCGATTGCCTGAGCGCGAATACGATCAGAATCATCCACGGTATTGTCTGCAAAGTGTACGGCGGAAGGGGTGTATAGGCCAAAGGCGGGCATCTGAAAGACTTGTACCGCAAAAAGGATAGCCATGCTGGGAGAAAAAAGCGTAGCGACAGCCTTAAGAAAGAAAGAGAAGGCAGAGAAAACAAGCAATTTATGACTGCATATGCGTGCCGCCAAAAAACTATATAAAAACATGATGGGGAGTTCGCAGGCCGCCGCAATGGATCGGACGATACCCTGATCGGCAATCGTACCACCAAGAGCATCCGTTATATTGGGGAGATAGTTATTGATAGCAGAGTGGCTTGCAAAAAGGAAGATGGAAGCGAAACAGAAGCCGGTATACACTTTGTTTTTGGCAAGAAAGACAAATATACTACTTTGTGGAATCTCGCCTGGCAAGGGATCTTTCCTGACCATAACCGATTCCTGAGCAGGCAATGAAGCGTGATCTTCCTCTTTCTGAAGCTGCGAAATGACGGCTTCTGGGGAGAGAAGCCGAAGCAACAGTGCGCATGTGAAAAGTGCAAAAAGGACAAAGGCGGGCACGACGATATTGACCGAGGACAATTCTACGAGCTTTCCAAGAACAATACCCGCACAAGCAAAGGACAGAGACCCGATGCCACGCGACACGCCATAATTGATGGCAACGCCGCGGTTATTCAGCTGCATGGCTATGGCGTTCAGAAGAGAAGGTGCAGACATGACGGTTATGCCCATAAAAACGAATATAATGACGGCTGGGACAAAAAGATGCGGCAGAAAATACACGATGGAGTAT
>JBPOHB010000099.1:0-4508 GCA_052036055.1 Bacillota bacterium
GTCTTACTCTATTATGACAAATCCTGTGAATATTTGGATAAAGGAACAGAAATTGATGCCCTTGTAAGAATCCCCGTTCGTGAACGAATCGGTCGATTCAAATATATCCCAGAAGATAAAATCGACAATGAATTTGAACAAATCGGGGCACAGCTAGATCATGAGCTTGCCTTGACGCAGCAAAAGGAGGCAATCTGATGCCAAAGGAATATCGTACCATTCAAGAAGTTGCAGGTCCCCTCATGCTTGTGCGTGGCGTTTCGGACGTAAGTTATAATGAACTGGGTGAAATCGAGCTCAAAAGTGGTGAGAAACGTCGTTGCCGAGTGCTGGAAATCAATGGCAGCAATGCACTGGTTCAGCTTTTCGAGAGCGGAGCTGGAATCAATCTGTCAGATAGTAAGGTTCGCTTTCTTGGACATCAGATGGAGCTACCCGTCTCATCTGATATGCTTGGCCGCGTTTTTGATGGTTTGGGCAGGCCCATTGATGACGGTCCAGAGATTCTACCAGACATTCGACTAGACATTAACGGAACCCCAATGAATCCTGCTGCGAGAAATTTCCCTCAAGAGTTTATTCAGACCGGTGTATCTGCAATCGACGGCCTGAATACGCTTGTTCGTGGCCAGAAACTACCGATCTTTTCCGCTAGCGGACTTCCTCATGCCCAGCTTGCTGCCCAGATCGCCAGACAGGCAAAAGTTTCGGGGACGACAGAACCCTTTGCCGTTGTTTTTGCCGCAGTTGGCATCACATTTGAAGAAGCCAACTTTTTCATGGAGAGTTTCCGTGAGACAGGTGCTCTCGACCGCACCGTGCTTTTCATAAATTTGGCAAACGATCCGGCGATTGAACGTATTGCAACCCCTCGTATGGCACTTACTGCTGCCGAATATCTTGCCTTTACTTTGGATATGCACGTCCTTGTCATCATTACAGATATTACCAATTATGCGGACGCGCTTCGAGAGGTATCCGCTGCTCGTAAAGAAGTCCCAGGACGTCGCGGCTATCCGGGATATATGTACACGGACCTTGCATCCTTGTATGAAAGAGCTGGACGCCAGAAGGGGAAAAACGGCAGTATAACACTGATTCCCATACTTACCATGCCCGAAGATGATAAGACACATCCAATTCCTGATCTTACTGGCTATATTACGGAAGGCCAGATCATCCTTAGCAGAGAGCTCTACCGCAAAAGTATTCTCCCTCCAATTGACGTTCTTCCCTCGCTGTCAAGATTGAAAGACAAGGGTATCGGCAAGGGGAAGACTCGGGAAGATCACTCAAATACGATGAATCAGCTTTTTGCTGCCTATGCACGCGGAAAAGATGCTAAGGAATTGATGGTAATTTTGGGTGAAGCCGCCCTTACCGATATGGATAAACTTTACGCAAAATTTGCCGAGGCCTTTGAGAAAGAATATGTATCACAGGGCTTTGGTGCGGATCGATCCATCGAGGAAACGCTTGATCTCGGATGGAAATTGCTCCGCATGTTACCGAGAAGCGAGCACAAACGTATTAGTGACACACTTCTGGATCTATACTACGAGGAGATATAAAAGAAGATGGCAATTCTGAATGTAAATCCAACAAGAATGGAGCTGACACGTCTCAAAAAGCGACTCATGACGGCGAGACGTGGGCACAAGCTGCTGAAGGATAAACGTGATGAACTCATGCGTCAATTTCTTGAGGCAGTCAGAGAGAATAAGAAATTGCGTCGAGAGGTTGAATCTGGCATTATTATGGCCAATCAGCACATGTCTGTTGCAAGATCGCTTATGCAAAATGAAGCCCTAGCCATCTCTATGATGTACCATAAACAGGAAATGTCGCTTGAAGTATCCGAAAAGAATATTATGAGCGTTCGTGTCCCTCTTTTTGAAACGCATCTAAAGACAGCAAACAAGAATGATATATATTCCTATGGATATGGCTTCACTTCGTTCGATTTGGATGATGCTGTCCTGGCACTATCAAACATTATGCCGGATCTTCTCCGTCTTGCTGAGCTCGAAAAGGCTTGTCAGCTTATGGCCTCTGAAATCGAAAAGACACGTCGTCGCGTAAATGCACTAGAGCACGTCGTGATTCCTCAATATACCGAGACGATTCGCTATATAACGATGAAGCTAGATGAAAACGAAAGAAGCTCAATCACTCGACTTATGAAAGTGAAAGATATGATGGTTCAAAAAGCGATTGCCATCGAGAAACAAATAGACGTAGAATAAATACAGACAACGTTTGCTGCCTGAAAATAGGAAGGATAGAAACGTGAATTGCGACAATGAAGTCCATAACGAATTTCTGATGGGTAACGAAGCGATTGCTCTTGGCGCCCTTCATAATGGTGTTACTTTTGCATCAGGATATCCCGGAACCCCCTCGACGGAAATTCTTGAAACGATCGCGAAAAGAAAAGACGAGTCCGTCTATGTTGAATGGTCCGTAAACGAGAAGGCGGCTCTCGAATGCGCTGCCGGCGCTTCCTATGCTGGCGCAAGGACACTCGTCACGATGAAGCAAGTCGGACTAAATGTTGCCTCTGATCCACTTATGAGCCTTGCATATGTTGGAATCAAGGGCGGTATGGTCATAGTATCTGCGGATGATCCCGGCCCGATTTCTTCTCAGACGGAACAAGATACTAGGACCTTCGCGAAATTTGCCAAAATACCTGTTTTTGACCCCTCTTCTCCTGAAGAAGCATACGAAATGATGAGAGACGCGTTCATATTATCAGAAAAATATGCGACGCCTGTGCTATTTCGTCCCACAACGCGCGTTTGTCACGGTTGTTCTTCTATGATGATTCCTAACGTGGTCCCGCCGCGTGTCGCACCAGAGGGTTTCGTTAGAAATCCTCGCTTCACGATTTTCCCGCGACTCTCCTATCTGAGTCATATCAATATCGAGAAGAGAAATTTGCAGCTTCAAGATGAGCTGTCCGAATATACGCGAAATCATTTCACAGGATCTGGACAAAAGGGCATCGTAACAGGCGGCATCAGTTACGCCTATGTAAGTGAAGTTTTGGGTTGCTCTTCTCATAAGCTAATGAAAATATCGACCCCCCACCCCTTTCCAGATCGATTAGCACGTTCATTTTTGGAAGGATTATCTGAGGTTATTGTCATTGAAGAATTAGATCCAGTAATTGAAGGTGAACTTCTGCGAATCTGTGGTGCAAATCACTTGCCGGTTAAGATTTTGGGGAAACTGACCGGTCATGTGCAAAATGCCGGTGAGAATAGCGTCGAATCTGTTCGCAAAGTCCTTGATCTCTTTCTTTTAGGGGAAGAAGCGAAAACACTTCCCTCTCCTTCCCTTCCCTCGCTACCAGTAAGACCTCCCGTTTTGTGTGCTGGATGTCCTCATCGCGCGTCATTTTACGCGGTAAAGCAAGCAGCAAAAGGTATACCGTCTGTTTTTTCCGGTGACATCGGATGCTATACGCTCGGGAATGCATTGCCTCTTGATATGGTTGATACGTGCCTTTGTATGGGCGCCGGAATTACCATCGCATCTGGACTAGCCAGGATCGAACCAGAAACCAAGCACTTTGCCTTCATCGGCGATTCGACTTTCTTTGCTTCTGGAATAACGGGAATCATAAACGCAGTATACAATAACGCTGATATTACGATCATTGTGCTAGATAATTCGACCACCGCAATGACTGGGCACCAGCCTCATCCCGGCACAGGCAAAACGCTAAACGGCAGTATCGCTACGAAGATCAGTATTTCGGCTATCCTACTCTCCATTGGAGTCAAAAAAGTTGTTTCTGTCGACCCACTCGATCAAGAAACTGCCATACATGCCGTATCGGAAGCCATGGAAATCAAAGGCGTTTCAGCCGTCATTTTCAAGTCCCCTTGTATAGCGGTGACGAGGCCAAAACAGAGTTATTCTGTCACCGCCTCTCTATGCATCGGTTGCAAAAAGTGCATCCGTGAATTAGGGTGTCCGGCTATGCGCTTTGATCAGAACAAAGCCTATATTGATCCAGCTTTCTGTTATGGTTGTGGCATTTGTGCAAGATTATGTAGCACTTCCGCGATATCGATTTCCGGAGGGAATGACATATGAGTACCGTAAATATTATTCTCTCGGGTGTCGGTGGACAAGGAACAATCCTCGCAGCAAAATTACTGGCGCAAGCTGCAATGAACCGTGGGGAAACTGTCAAGACGGCAGAGACAATTGGAATGGCACAGCGCGGCGGATCTGTAGTCAGTCATGTCCGGATCGGAGAACGAATCCAATCTCCTCTCATTCCACTTGCTCATGCAGACCTAATTATTGGTTTTGAACCTGCCGAAGCGATTCGCTGTTTACCCTATCTTCGAGAAAATGGAATTGTCATCATGAGCAGCAAGGTTATCGTACCAATGGCCACAGCATTAGGTAAGTCACAATATTTACTCTCCGATATGATTAACTATCTAGAAATGGCTAAAATCCATCATATCGTTATCGACACAGATACT
>JBPOHB010000085.1:0-2071 GCA_052036055.1 Bacillota bacterium
AACTAAAACATCGAATCAATGAAAAGAAAGTATAAAATTGATTTCGGCGACTGGTGTAAACTCCTTCAGCCTTTTAAGCCCATTTCGTAGTTTCAGGCTTCATAAAGCACCTTACCCTTTTCAATAATCTCGGAAATAAATGGATCATGCTTATTCAGGCAATCTTCAATCTGGCGTTGAGTGCGGACTATTAGATCAAGTGGGAATGTCACCTTGACTTTCTCTCTTATTGCCGCTGCCATATGCCATACTTTACCCTCGAATGGGAGTATAACCAATATATCTACATCAGAATCGGGGGTCGGTGTTCCCCATGCATGGGAACCGAAAAGCACAATTTTGCAAGGCCTGAATTCACTAGCAATTGATGCCGAAATTCGTTCTATATCTGAAATATTTGCCATCTCAGGTACCTCTGGCCGTATTACTCTATTTTTTCCAACGCGCTTAATTAAGCTATGCCAATTTACTTTAAGTACCCCCCGGCTTTGCCGTGTGACTCACAAAAGATAGTTTTTACTTGACGCAAACTCAATCAAATATAATTATTATTCATCAACACCCGCCACCTTCCCCTCGGGGAACGTCGACGGGTTTTTTGTTATGTGGCATAAAACAATCTCTGCTTGAATTAGAAATACAATTTGTATATACAATTAATCGCCGTCCCCGGGTCACCCTTCTCCCAGTTTTGAACTGGTGCTAGGCCCCGGGGTTTTTTTATTCCTATTTTGGTGACCGACCATGAAAAAACAAAAGTCATTTGTTGTTGGTGCAAAAACCAAGCAAGCTATCCGCTAAAGCTGTGCAGCAAATTGCGTCCGCGAAAATTCCAGATGTAACTAAGGCGTTCATTTTGCGAGCATCAAAAGCAAATGTTAAGAAGGTTCATGACCCCTTGTAATTTTTCTCTCAATATTTCACAACGACTTTTGCCTTAGATACAGCCAATAGAAGTTTAATAGCATTAGGGGATGGTTTTTGGTTAATAATTCTCTCTTTCTCCTCTTTAGAAAAAGAAGGTGACTTTGCACCAATTATAAATTTAGCGACTTTAACTTGACTTTTCATTTTAAAATCCTTCGTTTGTCCTGTGTCCTAGGACTAAGGACAACAGAAAAAAGTAATATATATATAAGTCAAGTAATTTCTGCTTTTGGCTTCGGTATTTCAATCCCTTCTTCAATTGCAGCCTGCAACCACTCTCTCATTGCATCTTCAATCATCTCTAGAGCTTCTGTCTTAGTATCCCCAATAGACATACAGCCTTCAAGCTCTTTGATGCATACCAAAAAACTCCCATCGCTAGGAATAATTTCAAGTGTATATGGAAGAGCCATGTACGCTTCAATTGATGTACTCATATCACTCAAACGGATTTTTAACCTCAACAACAGCCCCTTCATCAACCTCAATCTTATCAGGCAGATCAGACTTTCCCAAAACTTCCACAATTGCGTTTAAAAGACTTTGAAGCTTCAAAGCATGGTCTAGCCCTGTTTTGTCCTTAGTTATGTCCAGAGAACCGAAAAACGACACACGATCAATTTTGTTCTCAATTGACAGTTCTGTATCGTTCAAAGAATCAGACAAGGTTAAGGCATCTGATTCATTTTCAAACGGTTTGAATTTCATTATTTACCCCGCAATTTCGGTGCAATAAATTTAGTAACCTGAGATTTCACAGTAGCCGGTACACCAGGAAACAGATTTATCCCAGTTGTTGCCTCAACCTCTGACACACTGGCAATGTTATACTGTTTACCTGCCACGTTTTGAGCAACATAACATCCTGCCTGGCTACGTGCAGGATCATAGAGACATTTAAACAATCCTGTTGGAATTATTACCCTACCCCGCAAAGCTGTTTTTGATCCCTGGAAAATTGGTCCGGACACTACATATATTTCGCCACGCTTTTTCGCCTCGTAACGTGTAGCCCCCTCGATCCCAGACCACAGGCCGCGATTGTTGTTCGGATTTTGCGGCACCATGTTTGACAATAAAAATGATTCATCTCGTTGTTCTGGCAACAAATCACGATTGTTCACTACATGGCCGCGATCATACC
>JBPOHB010000111.1:0-3010 GCA_052036055.1 Bacillota bacterium
CGTGAGACAAAATGGCAATTTCAACCGCGCTAAGATCGATCCCCATTTTTCGGGCATTCTCCGCAAAAAGAGTGCCCCTGCCCATATCGAAGAGTATATTCTGTTTTTTCGTCTCAATATAAAGGCTTAATCCGTGTTCAGCGGAATATAAGTCGGAAATTGCGTTGTTTTCTGCAAGTACCGTTACTCTCATTTCTTCTCATCTCCCTTATCTTTGCTTAAAAGGTCTATCGTGCTCTCAAACACAACCTGAAGCGCCGATTGAGCGTCGCATTTTATCTCAGCAATGGTTCGTCCTTCATTGGTTGCCGTTACTACCAGAGGGTCAAAGGGAATTCTTCCTACATAAAGAATGTCCTTCTCCCTGCAAATCTGCTCAATCTGCTCCGTCTTCTCAAGGTTGATGTCATATTTATTCGTGCAGACAGCTATTCGTATCCGAAAAATGCCTGCGGTCTCGATAATTCTCTCCATGTCGCTGATGCCAGAAACGGATGGCTCCGCGACGATGAGAACAAGATCCGCGCCGCTTATTGAGGCAATCACGGGGCAGCCGATTCCCGGAGATCCGTCAATGATACAGAAAGACTCATCGGCAACACGAAGGAGTTCCTTTTTGACTTCTGTCACCAGTTTCCCGGAAATGCCACTGCCGAGCGTTCGCCTTGCCGTTGTGAAACAGGATTCATCCTTGTACAGCAAGATTTCTCCAGCAAGGTTATCACGAAGCGATATAGCATGAGATGGGCATACATAGTCGCACACACCGCAGCCTTCACAGGCAAATTTGTCTACCACATAACGGCCTTCGAAACGGATTGCATCGAATTGACATTGCTTCATACATTGTCCGCATGCAGTGCAAAATACCGAATCAATTTCGGCGATTGGCATGCCAAAATAGTCTGAGCATGTCGGGGCGCAGGTACTCTTCATGAGAAGGTGCAGATTCGGCGCGTCGACGTCACAATCCGCATAGGCTTTCGCTTCCGAAAAATAGATGAACGCGCCGGCAACCGTTGTCTTTCCGGTTCCGCCTTTACCGCTTAAGATAAGTAGTTGCCTCATGATTGACCTCCTTTCGAATGCGCGCAAGGATTGCTTCAAAAATGCCTTTATATGTCGCATCCTCTCTTGCCGCAATTCTCGCATCGGAGGTCATCCTGTCTAGCTCTCTGTCGTAAGGAATATCTGCTAGTATCCTAATCTGATTTTCCTTACAGAACTTCTCGGTGGGGTTTTCCCCTTGCACACTCTTATTAAGGATCACGCCGCACGGCTTGCCCTGCATCTTCACGAGTGTATAGACCATTTCAAGATTATGCACGCCAAACACGGTCGGCTCCGCGACCAAAACGCAATAATCCGCGTTGCGAACGCTTTCCATCACCAGACATCCGCTTCCAGGCGGACAATCAATAACTGTATCTTCACTGGCGTCATGTGATGTCATCAGAAGTTCGCGAATAATCGGAATGCCCGAGCTCTCACCCGTATTCATCATTCCCGAAAATACAGACACTTGTTCGGATTTTCCTATCCGAATCTCTCCAACGGCAACTTCTTCTTCTCGGATCGCGCTCGCGTCACAAACAAGAGAACATCCGCCGCATGAATGACAGATCTCTCGAAACACAAATACCTCTTCGCCGGCAAAAGCAAGCGCGTGAAAACGGCAAAAAGCCGTGCAAGCGCGGCACTTTGTACATAGTCTGCTATCTATATTTGGTATTCTCCGATACACAGTCTGCGACTTGACATGGTTCGGTCGCAAAAAGAGATGTCCATTTGGTTCCTCGACATCGCAGTCGACGTACGAAACACTTGGTGCAACAACGGAAAGATTGACCGAGACAAGCGTTTTCCCGCTTCCCCCTTTTCCGCTGAGTACAGCTATACGCATATTAGCGACCTCCGTGGTGGTGATATCCGGGATGAATATCGGTCAATTCAGAAAGCTCGCCCTTTGTATATCTCGCAAGATTATCCGAAACGGAAACCCCTTGCGACGCATATAGCCGGATCCCGGCGCGCGTCAAAACCTGCGCGGCATTCTCGCCACAACGGGGGGTAATGAGCACTTCGGTTTTCATATCAACAAGACTCTGTGCGGCAGCAATACCTGCTCCTCCGGTAGAATCTGCCGCCGTATTCATATAGCTGTGCGTCTCTTTTGTTTTCGTATCGTATAGCAGAAAATACGATGCTCGTCCAAAGGATGGCGAAATGGTACTTGTCTCAGACTGGTCATTAGCTGGAAATGCAATAAGCATAATCATTCTCCTTCGTCTATTTTATCTTTCTTCATCGATCTCTCGACGGCAGTGTTTCTTGACGCAACCGCTTCCTCCGTGGCAACTATTCCCATATCCCTCGCAAAGCTGATAATCGCCGCCTTCAATGCGCAGGATTTTCCCAAGGACCAGTGACTCGGCGATTTTCCGTCTGGCATCCGTATATATGCGCTGAACCGTCGTACGTGCGATATTCATCTGATCAGCACAAGATTCTTGCGTTAGCCCTTCAAGATCAATCAGACGAATAGATTCATATTCTTCTACCGTCATGTAAACAAATAGATCATGGGAGGATTTGGGATCGAGAGGCCCAAACCGCGTACTGTCGGGCAGGCAACATACTTTTCTCCATTTCCGTGGTCTTGGCATACACATTTACCTCCGCATTGTTTTGAACATATGTTATTTTCAATTCTACATCTTTTCGGGCATATGTCAATAACTACTTTGATGAATCTTTACTTTTGGCATGAAAAAGGCGGCACATGCCGCCTCTAATTCATTTACCATTTTCTTTTCTCAGGATGAGGACAATTCATGATGTTCTTCGCGGCACGGGCACAGACAAAGCAGCCGCAATATTGACACATGCCCTGAATCTGCGCTTCACATAACAGGCATATCTGGACTCGCCTCTCGTATTCAGACGAAGAAACCTTGTCCTCCGGATTCATTGATTCGACATACCGGCTAACATGCTTTTGAATCTCCTC
>JBPOHB010000106.1:0-1919 GCA_052036055.1 Bacillota bacterium
TTTACCAAATATCGGGATACTATGACCCATTTTATGAAAATGCTTGATGCCCGTGGGTTGAAAGCTGTTTCTTTTTCTTCTGATATGAGCCGAGACGAGTTGGAGGATAGCGTTTACTTATTTCAAAATGATCCGCAATGCAAAATCATTGTGTGTGATGAAACTGGTGGTGAAGGTCGCAACTTCCAAAATGCCGACTGGATAATCCAACTGGATCTTCCTTGGACAGCTAATGCCATTGAGCAAAGAATCGGACGCCTTGACCGATTAGGTCGTGAAGAATCCCATATGGTCGTAAACACCGTGGTTATTACTGCAAAAGATACTATTGACGAACAGATCTTCACTATTTGGAACCAAGGCATGCATTTGTTTGAGAAATCGCTTAGTGGATTGGAAATCATAACACGCGAACTAAATCAAGCTATTTCTGAAGCTTTGCTTGATGATTTCTATAATGGGCTCGCCAACGCGCTCGATGACATTGTAGAAATGACAGACGATACTAAAGATGCTGTCGAAGAAGAACAGCTATTTGATTCGGGTGCAGTCATATACAAACCATTATCGCAAGCAGTTGAGCAGATGTTGTCTACTTATCAAGGCGGCGAAGGAAATGTTTTTCAAAGTGCTATGCTCGGCTGGTCTTCACAAGCCGGTCTTGTGTCCACGAGAACAAGTGAAGAACAACTGGTTCAATTCACACAAGAAAGATTTAGCCCTCGCGCTGCGATTCAGTCGCTTTTGATTCCGCCAGATTGGAAATTTTATAACACAACATCCATTGTTAGACATGCCGGAAAAATCCTCGGTACATTTGACCGTGCCACTGCAATCAAGCGAGAAGATCTGTTGTTTTTTGCGCCAGGAGATCCAGTGTTTGATAGTATTATTGGAAATGCCGTTGACAATGGGCGTGGCCGTTGTTGCGCATTTGTCACCAATGGACCCTTTAATTACTATGGATTTGTCTGCATCTATAATGTCGAGCCAAACATCAACAAAATGCTCGAGTCTGACATTCCAATCCAGCTTTTGTCGCAATTCCGCATGTACCTTCCTATGAAGCAGATTGTAGTGTTTATTCCATTAACCGAAGCAAGTAAATCCGTCCCTGAAGATGATTTATTGTCATTGCTACATGACAAGGCTACAATACGCGATGCAACGCACTTGGGGTCTCGAAAGAGTCATGGGGCCTGCTCAAATATTGAGGCGTTCATCCTGCATCACCCCGAATCCGAGTGGAAACGCTTGGCCATCAGTGCCGAAAAAGCTGCACGTGCAAAAGCTAGTGCTATCTGCAAAGAAGAATCGGATTTGAATACAGCAAAACGCGAAATGGGCAGGATCATCCATGGATATGAATCGGAGGCCCTCTATTTGGACAAGCCTTCTGAAGTAGCTGCGCAAAAGCGCGTGCAATATACTGCCGCATACCGCGCTCTTGAACATCCCCTGATTCATTTGGATTCGATGTCGCTGATGAAAGTGAAGTGTAAAAATGAAATACTTTGATGCATTCTGTGAGTTTCTCGTAAAAGGAACTGCATGGCCACAAACGAAAAATGTAATCTCTCAAGAAATCGCCAAGTATATATCTGCCGGCAACCAGAAAGATGCTGCAAAAGCCCAGTATTGCTTGCAATACTACACGCGCTTTCAACAATACAATCAGGGTAAAATATCGAGACAAGATCTCTTTCTTTTTATTCGAGATTTTATTCTCTATGTCGGGCGCTGCAAAATGCCTCAATTTGTCACCTCGCTCATACTACAAGATGGACAAATATATGGCCTCTCCGTTGCAAGTGATGGAGCTGTCGATGCTACAGCGGCGCTTCCCGAATGGCTTGGAAACCGTCAATTCGTTGAACCGGTCTACAATCTGGGCGATGATGCACCTTCGTCTGCCCACC
>JBPOHB010000178.1:0-3304 GCA_052036055.1 Bacillota bacterium
CTCAATTTCCTGGTCTATAGCCTGGGGCTGGATCGCATGTCTCATAAGTATCATTTTCAGATTCCTTTTGAGACAAAAATAGGGAAAGGTCTATATATTGCTCACTACGGAAGAATCATTATTCATCCGCGATCTGTGATCGGACACAATGTAAATATCTCCACGGGAGTGGTAATCGGGACGCAGTTTCGCGGACCGCGCAAAGGTTCGCCAGATATCGGAAATTACGTCTGGATTGGGGCGAATGCCATTATTGTAGGCAATATTCGGATCGGCAATAATGTTCTGATTGCTCCAGGCGCATATGTCAATTTCGATGTTCCCGATAACTCAATTGTAATTGGTAATCCTGGACTCATTCGCCGTTCGGCTGGCGCTACGCTTGGGTATATCAACAACACGATTCTTTTTGATGAATATAATGTTCGATCCGGAGAACCTACGCGATGAAATCTGATGTGAGAGAGTATCGCCTTCCTGCATCGTTTTTCATGAAAAATCGCGAGAAACTGGCGGCATGTCTTCCCGATCGGTTTGTCGCTGTCCTTTTCGCCGGAAATGCTGTATGTATGTCCGGCGATTCGGATTACCCTTTTTTTGCTAATCGTAATTTCTACTATTTTGCGGGCATTGAACAAGAAGAATCCGTTCTGGTATTGCTTCAAACCCAAGAAATGAAGATGACCTCCTATCTATTTATTCAGATTGCTGACGAACGCAAGGAGAGATGGATGGGCAAACGCCTGACCAAAGATTATGCGAGTACATATTCGGGCATTGATAGGGTTATGGATCTGCCGTCACTTGATGATTTTCTCTTGCCCTATATATCGGATGAGTCTCTCCCGATTGTGCTTGAGACGAATCTTTCACGAGGGCCAGGGAAGGCCTTTGAGAAGAGGGTACTCTCTCTCCCAAAAGAGCGAGAAGCGATTTCGCTTATGCCTATTGGTTCCAAACTCCGGATGGTCAAAGAACCCTGTGAAATCGAAATGATTCGTACGGCGATAAAGCTTACCGGCGAAGCAATCAGGGAATTCATTCCACTCATTTCTCCCGGCGTGTCAGAACTTGCACTTACTTCTTCCTTTGACTATTCTCTCGCCAAAAGAGGCTGCCTTGTCCCTGCCTTCCCGACGATTATTGCAACCGGGGAGAATGCGCTTTGCCTTCACCATATGAATCCATCTGGCACTGCGAGCGCGGGCGATCTGATACAAATCGATGTGGGCGGCCGCGTTGGCGGATTATGTGCGGATATATCTCGTGTCTTTCCAGTTAACGGACAATTCTCTGCGAGACAATCTGCCCTATATCAAGCCGTAATCATGTGTCAGAAGGCGGCTGTGTCCTATATTCGGCCAGGTGTGACACTGGCACAAATCAATGATGTAACAAGAGAGACTGCAAGGCAAGAAATAGACAGGATCGGTCTGTTTCCCGATAATGAGTCTGAAGAGAAAGATGTATCCAAATATTACTGGCACAGCGTCTCGCACCATCTAGGGCATGATGTTCACGATGTCTGTGAAAAGGATACGCCCCTTTCTCCCGGTATGGTACTAACGGTAGAGCCCGGATTATATATTCCCGAATGGGGCATGGGGTTTCGGATTGAAGATGATGTTCTCGTAACCGTCGGGGGCTGCGAAGTTCTGTCTGACGATCTTGCACGTGAGGCAGAAGATATTTGCGCTCAAATGAATCACGCCAAAAAGTGGGGTGATTAATTGTGTCAGGACAAGAGATCCTCTTGCTAGCAACCTATTTCGTCCTAGCACTTCTACTGGCTTTTGCCTTCATATACGGGTTGCTTTGGCTCCTGGCATGGCGGATTTTCCATGGAATCTTTGATCGACCCTTTCCGCGGCCGATATATGACCGATCTCCTCAAATAATAAACCAGGAGACTATATTTGGTCGGGGTCAGAATTGGTTCTACTCAAATCGGATGGATTTTCAAGATGTACAGATGACTTCCTATGACGGATTCAAATTATCCGCATACTATCGCGCCGCAGATCGGGCCGCCAACAAGAAGCTTGTGGTCATTCTTCATGGCTGGAGAGATGCACCGTCTGCCGTTGCTGCTTATGCGCAGTTATATCTTGAGAAGACGGACTGTCATATACTGATGCTCCATTTACGAGCACATGGCATGAGCCAAGGGGATTACATCGGCTATGGGCTTGCAGATAGCCAAGATCTAATTATGTGGATTTCCTATATGAATAAGATTCTGAAAGGGCCTCTTGAGATCGTTATCCATGGATGGTCCATGGGCGCTGCAACAGCCATACTTGCGGCTGGAAGTAAACGGCTTCCCGAAAATGTCGTCGGCGTTGTGGCAGACTCGTCTTTTGATACCTTGGCAAACCAAATACGTTATACAATGCGGAGGAGAATCCATTTCGCGCCCAAATTCATACTGAAGATGGTCGACCATTTTGTCATTAAGAAACTTGGCTATTCAATCTTCATGGTATCTCCATATGCAAAGGCTAAAGGGATAACGATTCCCATTCTTCTTATCCACGGGACAGAAGACACATTTGTGCCGCCTACAATGGGCGAGGCCATATATAGTCGCGTGCATGCGCCCAAGAGATTTCTCCTCATTGAGGGGGCAAAACATGTCATGTCCTATGATGTTGCGCCATCGACCTATTCATCTGAAGTTGAGCATTTTCTGAAAGCGTGCAAATTTATCGACGAATAGAGTGATCCAGAAGGTAGGATTCCAGATATTTTCGTGAAAAGGGAAAAAATTCATGCTATATCCTTTTCGTTTGCGCTTGCAATTTCTCTGCAAATGCGCTAACCTTCTATTGTTCACATCGGGGAGCTGGTAACATGTACTGGCTGAGAGGATACTGACACGAAGTATCGACCCTATCACCTGAACCGGATAATGCCGGCGGAGGGATCATAGCTGAAGCGATGCTTCTCCTTGTTCATCTGTCGGACATAAAAGGAGGAGTTTTTTTATGTCTGAAAATCACCAAAACCAGAAAGAGAAAATCGTCACCATTGCAACGGGGGGACTTTGTCTTGCCCTTGCGGAAGTCCTGTCCATCATTCCTCTCTACAAGATGCCTCAAGGCGGAACCGTCACGCCAGCATCGATGCTCCCGATCATTCTATTTGCGCTATGTTTCGGGCCCGGTTGGGGGATTGCTATCGCATTCATTTTTAGTTTGCTGCAACTGTACGAAGGGTATCTCATGGTTCCCATACAAGTCATCCTAGATTATACACTAGCATTTTCTGTGCTGGGTCTCGCTGGATTTTTCGGTCCAACACG
>JBPOHB010000078.1:0-13085 GCA_052036055.1 Bacillota bacterium
TGCAAGGATACAAGTATGGGAGAAAGATCTTAGATCGAATCACAGATACAGTTGTTTATGCTCTGACTAAGGCAGATCGCGGTCTGTAACTCGAAGAGCACAGTCTGATGGGATTTGTGCGCTTCACGGAATATGACCATGTGATGATTTCCTGTATTTCTCCCAAGAATCGCGTTCTTCCTCTTTTGGCGAAGCATTTTGAGAATCGCTTCCCGAACGAAGTCTTTCTCATATATGATAAGACGCACAAAATGGCTATCATTCATAAGCAGGAAGGTACGCTGATTGCATCTATGGATAAGATCACGCTTCCTCCCATGGATGAGAGTGAAAAGGCTTATCATGCGCTTTGGCGTTGCTTCCAGAAGACGATAGCCATTGAAGAACGCAACAATCCGAAATGTCAGATGAATCATATGCCCAAACGATTTTGGGCGGATATGACCGAATTCGAATCGGACTAGTATGCGTTCGAGTAGGTTAGATTACTCGAAGGTAGCTCCGAAAGGAAACAGTGACAGCTGTGCCATTTTGAAGCACTGAAGTCCAAATGGGATACCAATTATCGTGATGCAGTAAAAAAGGCCAAGTAGAAGATTTGCAAATGCCAACCCCCATCCGAAAATAATGATCCAGAGGATATTGCCGATCAGGCTGCCAAAGCCAAACTTCTGATAGGAAATATTTTTGTCAAAAGGCCAAAGGGAAAGCCCGGCAATTTTCATGCACTGAATACCAAAAGGGATGCCGACAATAGTGATCATGCAAAGGATGCCCGCGAGAAACCAAGCAATAGCTAGTTCAAGACCTCCCAGAAAAAACCAGATGATGTTGCCGATAAGTCTCATATAGATTCTCCTTACTACGCGTAAATGAATAGAAACATCATATCATAAAGAAGAACCCGAAGAAATCAAAAATAACTTCGAGGACGATCCGTGTGTGGAAAAAGAAAACCGGACGGCTTAATAAACGCCGTCCGGTTAGGGGGGGCAAAATAATGCTTTGACGGGCTGGCCAGGGGGGGCCTAGCGTTGCCCACATATATTTTGCCTCTATATGATGCCATATTTCTCGGGAAAAGAGTATACAAATTCTTGTGAAATTTGTAAGAAAAATGGCGGGATTTTGTACTCGCGAACGGTGGGGGATTCCGTGATATACTTAAATTGAAAGGCAAACGGGTAGACAGTATGAAGAAAAGATTTGTCGTATTGATTGGTATGCCGGGTAGCGGGAAAAGCACCATTGGCGTGCTTCTTGCCAAGGCGCTATGTATGCGGTTTGTAGATAGCGATTTAGTCATTCAGAATCATGCCAGAATGTCTCTTCAGAGAATCATCGAGACCCGGGGAATCGATGGATTTGCAGAATATGAATCGAAGGCTCTGCTCTCTATTCACGGGAACAATCAGATCATCGCAACAGGCGGAAGTGCTATTTTTCACGAGACAGCGATGGATTACCTAAAGAAAAATGGTACGATCGTGTATCTTTGCCCGCCTTATGCGGAAATCGAAAAAAGATTGTGGAATATTGCGACTCGTGGAATTGTTCTAAAACCAGGGCAGACGCTTCGTGACATTTACGATGAGCGGAAACCGTATTACGAGAAGTATGCAGACATAACGATTTATACAGGTAAATTACCAGCGGCACGTGTTGTTCAGAAGGTCATTCAGGCGCTTGGCGAACGCCGATAGGGCACAATGTGCGTAAATGACGAAACAGCCGAGGAAGATTTCTTCCCCGGCTGCTTGCGGTAATTGGATATGGTTCCTTCTACGAAGGCGAAGGGATTATCCGGCAGTAGAATTGTCAACAATGACCTTGATTGCGTAATCGCTCGCATAATCCGTCACAGATTCAGTGATGAAGTCGGCTAGGACGATGTCGGAATAGTATCCAGTTGTATTCTTATTGTATTCACCCGGGGTAACGATTTGTGTTTCCTCTTCATTCGTGGCAAAACCGCTATAGTATATGCATGCGTACACATCATCGGAATAGGTTGATGCGCTATCGTCATTATCAACTAAGTCAAGCCTCAGTGCATAGATTCGGACGAACATAGCATCGGTGTCGCTCGACAGATCCAGAGGCTGCATATAGGCCTCGTAAACGAGAGACGGTGTTACGGCAGTAATCTTAGCGCCCCATATTGACGGCGTGCTTAAGCCATTAATGGAATAGAGTGTATCTCCGATTGGATAATCGGCAGCGATTAATGTGGCTATTTCGGTATCCATTTCTGTCTGTATGGAGGTAAGATCCACCTGATCAAGGGAATCGGGAATAATGGGTAATCCTTCAACGGTGTAGTCTTTGGTTACCTGTGTCAGAACAATGCTATTCTCATCTAAGTCGGATTGTGAGTAGTATACTTCGACCGTAATTTTATCACCATTTGTGAGACCATAGTTCTCGTCAGCATAGAAGCTTAACTCGTTTCGGACATATTCGTCACAGCCAGTTGTGTCAAAGGTTAGCTCGCCATGGGAAGAGACGCCAGAATAGACGAGCGTAAGTCCTTCGAAAGGATCAATTGCCGTTGCTTCTTCAAGATCTTCCACGTCATAGGAAAATGAAGTATTCTCGAATGTGACTTCCAGATCTTCGGCGATATCCTCATCATACTCTGTTTTGATTTCAAGCGTATCTCCGTTGGAGAGATTTTCATCCTCAGATAGCGTAAATGTGAGGGAGTCGATGAGCTCTGGAATATCTTCACGATCATGCTTACTGACTTCGTCTTCCAAATCGTCTTCTAAATCGGATATTTTATCCGGATCAAGTTCTACCGTTGCTACAGCATAGCCGTTATAGCCGGTCACAGTTACGATGACATACTCCGATAGATCAACATGATAAAAATCTGTCGTTTCATCCGCGTCTTTTTTCCCGCAGGCCCCAAGAACCAGACTCAGTGAAATGCACGATGCACATAGAGATACAAAACTACCCTTTTTCATAATATCCTCCCCCAAGATCATAAGTTTATTGAATTACAAATTATCATTAAGAGAGCAATATAGCAAGTATTATTGTGAAGTTTGACGGGGAAGCCAATCTACTCTTTCGGGGATTCTTGGGGGGGAGCTATGTTAATCACTTCCTTTCTAAATACGTAGATCTTCTGGATCGTAAAACTTAGAAAGAAGAGGGCCGTTTCTGTGACTATTTTAGCTGGGAGTAGCATCAGACCGATGATTGTAGTGAGAAAGGACATGATGCCGTAATTACAGAAGAGAATACATATGACCAGTGAGAAGTATCTTATTGCAGCACGCCATAAGGGGATTTTTGTTTTATGGTTGAAAACGAGGATACGGTTTATGAGAAAATTGGACAGAGAACTGATGGTGCGTGCACAGACAATCGATAGGAGAAGGTTGCTTGTTTGTTTCATGAAAATGAAGAGAAAGACGAAATCGACAAGAAATCCGATGAAGGAAGAGAGGGAAAATTTAATCAGGGGAAAGCATATGCGTGCAGAGTCGATGATGGGACGGAAATGAGAGGATTTATTCCCTTCAATATAGATTGTGTCTATTGGGAGTTCACTTATCTGATATCCGGCGCCTTTCGCTTCGAGAAGAACATTTAATTCGTATTCAAAACGATTTCCTCGGATCGTTGCTAGCCAGGGGAGAAGAGAGTAAGGTATCCCGCGAAGGCCTGTCTGGGTATCGTTTATGCGTATGCCAGTTGCTCGGCGGAAGAAGAAACAAGTGATTTTGTTTCCGAAAAGACTGCGGGCTGGTACAGGATGGACGAATTTCCGAGAGCCAAGGACAAGTCGATTTTCGTTTTTTATTGTTTTCTCTGCGACACGGAGAATGTCTTTGGGCGCATGCTGACCGTCGCAGTCAGCGCATACGACAATGTCTGCTGGCAGATTTTTCAGGATATAGGTAAATGCATAACGAAGCGCATATCCTTTCCCTCGATTCTTTTCATATCGAAGTACCGTGCAACCCATTCTTTCAGCCGCGCGAAAGCGTGTGTCGAATGCGGGCCCGCTACCATCATCAATTATGACGATATGGCAGTTGTCTTCTTCCTTCATTTCGCGCAGGAGTAATAGGAGTTTCTCACTGGGTTCATAGGCTGCAATTACAAGGATCATGTTCGGAAAGTCTCCCTTCATGAAAGATAGAGGATGTCACTTACGCCGCGTTCTTCGTCTTTCCCGAGAGGATTATTGACAACACGCCCCATGAAGTACATCGTTGATGAGCCACCGCCATCAAGGTTGTATGCGTCTGTACAACCATAAGACGCGAATATTTCGGCGAATTCTGGAAGCGTTACGCCTTTGCTGTAGCCTTCGCTTCGACCGTCAACAACAATGAATAGGAAGTGGTTTGCAGAGATGATGCCAATCCCTGTTCTCGGCTGGTTGCCCTGAATAGAATGATTGCCAAAATTTGTATCAATTTCGATCGTATCAATGTCGTCGGGTATTTCGCCATTTTCGATAAGTGCCGGACCGAAGGAAAGCGTGTTCCAGACCCCATCGGCCAAGAGTTCTTCAGCGGTTGTATCTTGTTCGTCATAGATTTTCATGGTGCCGTCAGTGTATATAGCAAGTCCCGTGCGAGCACCGTCATCTCTGTAGACAACGCCGTTTCGAATTTCTATGCCATCATCTCGGAAACCGTAATAGTCGCCGTTTATAGCAAAAATCGCATTATTGTCTTCTGCGATAGCGGAAGTATTCTCGATGATATTCGTCCCAAAAGCATTGTCGGCAAATCCTGTGCGCAGGGAGGTCGTGTTTGTTAGGGTTACATCTGCAACAAAATAGGTAACGGTATCATCTCCATCTCCCGTTGTGACTTCGGTGATCTTGACTGTCATGGAATCGTCCGAATAATGAAAATCATCGAAGACTGCCTGGTCTTCCGTTTCAGAAGATACTGTCTCTGATGAATCACTGTCGAGTGCGTATGATGCAGTTGCTAAGACCTGGCTCTCATAAGCGGACACATTTGAAATCACAACATGCTTAATTAGGTAGCGATCTGCAAAATAATAAAGAATGCCACCGATCAATAGAAGGATCGGAATCGTCAAAGAAAGGATTTTTCGGATTTTTTTGCCCTTTTGGGGAGCTGCTATTCCTGACACCGCCGCATCCTCACTTCTTCTCCATTTTATAAATTGATTCTAGAACCATCATAGTTTCCATTTACTTTCCAATTGTGGGAACTTTTTGTGAAAATCCAGGAAATTCTATGCTCTTTACGAGAATCAGTGAGCATTTCCTTATCATTTGTGGGGAAAAGCAATGGAAATCCAGCGTGAATAGGAGGAAAGTGCGGGCGTATTTCCATGAACATAAATATGATGTATACTTTTTGTGCAAATGAAATGAAAATCACTTCAAAAAATTATGTTATTTTCTATATTGACAGAGGTTTGGGTGAGGAGTAGCATTACTCAGTCACTCAGTAAAAGAAGGATTCGGTAATCGCATATGGATATAATTGCCTTAATAATAGGATTCCCCTTTCTTGCCGCCCTATTCTTGTTTTTTATGAAGAAGCAGAACCGTTTTCGGGACGTATACGTTCTTTTGGGATGCGTGACGATTGCGGCAGCTGTCGTCGGGTTCTCCATTCGCGACCTGTTTGCGGATAAGACCTTCTCGTATCTTACCCATACACATGTGATAGACCTCGTGATGATGGGAGCCGAGATCGGACTTTTTCTTCTGATTATGTTTTTTGCCATCCGATACAAGAAGCCGCTTGTTGCCGTTCTGGCTACTATTCAATCAGGCATGATGATCTGGCTGGATGTTACAGGACGCTCGGATGGGATGGAGGCTCCGCATATCTTTGTCGATAAGCTTACGATTTTGATGTGCCTAATGATCGGAATTGTTGGAACACTTATTTGTCTTTATGCTGTCGGCTATATGAAAGAGTATCACGTGCATCACAAGGAAGTAAAAGACCGCTCTGGCTTCTTCTTTGCGATGCTTTTTATTTTCTTAGGAGCCATGTTCGGCCTTGTGCTGTCGAACAATTTGATGTGGATTTATTTCTTCTGGGAGATTACAAGTCTTTGCTCCTTCCTGTTGATTGGGTATACAAAGACGGAAGAAGCGATTACGAATTCTTTTCGGGCTCTGTGGATGAATCTTCTTGGGGGACTCGGATTTGCAGGTGCGATTACTTTTAGCGTAATCAAGTATGACATTATCGATCTTCGTAATTTTGTTGCGATTGATAACGGCGGCAAGCTCATTTTGATTCCTGTGCTACTTTTGGCAATTGCCGGTCTGACAAAGAGCGCACAGCTTCCCTTCTCAAGATGGCTCCTTGGCGCGATGGTTGCTCCGACACCGACTTCCGCACTTCTTCATTCGGCAACAATGGTCAAAGCGGGCGTCTATTTACTGATCAGATTGTCACCGATGTTTCACGGAAATCTTGTCGGTATGCTTGTTTCGACAATCGGTGGGTTTACGTTTCTTGCAACATCCATGCTTGCTATCTCGCAAAGTGACGGCAAGAAAGTGCTTGCCTATTCTACGATTTCGAATTTGGGACTTATTACTGCCTGCGCTGGTATTGGGATGCACGAGGCCGTCTGGGCCGGCATTCTTCTCATGCTTTTTCACGCGGTGTCTAAATCGCTTATGTTCTTATCAGTCGGCGCTGTCGAAAATAGTCTGGGAAGCCGGGATATCGAAGATATGCACGGTTTGATTGTGAAGCTGCCTGGTCTTGCATTTATCATGATTATCGGAATTGCAGGTATGTTCTTGGCACCGTTTGGCATGCTTATTTCCAAGTGGGCGGCGCTGAAGGCCTTCGTAGATACAAACAGTATGCTGCTGGTGGTTTTCCTTGTGTTTGGAAGTGCAACGACACTGTTCTACTGGACGAAATGGCTAGGCAAGCTTCTTGCCGTTATTCACAATTCGGCTCATCTTAAGAGCAAAGTGGGTCGGACACAGTGGATCTCACTTGCATCGCAGGCAATTCTTGTGATCCTGCTTTGCCTTTTGTTCCCGCTCATTTCCACGCATCTGGTAGAGCCGTTTCTGGCGGATATGTTCGGAGGCAAACTGCCGGCCATTATTAGTGCTGGCAATACCAAGATTATGATGATGATGCTTTTTGCCATTGTGATCATGCCCATTGGCGTCCGCCTGCTTACCTTTGGCAAGAAACCTAAAATTGTCATGTCCTATATGGGAGGCGCCAACACGGGTGATGACCGCAACTTCACGGATTCCTTCGGTGATAAGAAGAATCTGTACTTAGCGAACTGGTATATGGAAGATTATTTTGGGGAGAAGGTTCTTCTCCGCCCATCCATTTGGATTGCACTTGCGATTCTTCTTGTACTTTCCGGAATTGTAGTCGGAGGTGTATTGTAATATGTATAAAGCGATTGCCATTTTACTCTATATTTTTCTTGGACCGCTTCTTGGTGGACTGCTTGCAGGCTTTGACCGGAAACTGACTGCGCGTTTTCAGGGCCGTAAGGGGCCTCCGCTTCTTCAGCCATTCTATGATATTAAGAAACTGTTTTCAAAACAGGTGGTCATAGTCAATAATGTTCAGGACTTTTTGGTCGCAGGATTTCTGATTTTCGTCGTATTTACGGGTTGCCTGTTCTTTTCCGGCGGAGATATTCTTCTGGTCTTTTTCGCGCTTACGCTTGCTGGAATATTCCTGATGATGTCCGCATCCTCGGCAAATTCTCCTTATAGCAGTATGGGTTCTCAAAGAGAGCTTCTTCAGATGATGGCATATGAACCGATGGTTCTGATTGTAGCGATTGGGTTTTACATGTGTACCGGAAGTTTTTCTGTGTATGATATTGCAAGAGCCGATGTGCCGGGTATTGTATATTTGCCGGGAATCTTCATTGGATTTCTATACATACTTACGATCAAATTGAGAAAGTCGCCCTTTGATTTGAGCACGTCTCATCATGCGCATCAGGAAATGGTTAAGGGCATTACGACAGAAATATCCGGGACGATTCTCGCCCTCGTGGAACTGGCTCATTGGTATGAGAATATTTTCCTTCTGGGGGTTGTCGGGCTGTTTTTCCTTTACGCTCCACTCTGGAGTGCGGGAATGGCGGCGATAGCTTGCGTGATCTCGTATGTTTTGGAAGTTTTTGTCGATAATATTTTCCCGCGTGTCAAGTGGCAATTCATGCTTAAGTTGACGTGGGTGGTAACGATGGTGGCTGGGGTACTCAATCTGATTATCCTAGATGTGATTAAATAATCAGATGATGAAGTGAGGTGCGATACATGACAAGTATTTCACGGTCTCCTTGGCTATTGCATTATGACGGCTCAAGCTGTAACGGCTGTGATATTGAGGTGCTTGCTTGCTTAACGCCGGTCTACGATGTCGAGCGTTTTGGCGTTATCAACACGGGTAATCCGAAGCACGCGGATATTTTGTTGATTACAGGCGGAATCAATTATCAGAACGAACCGGTTGTGCGGCAGATATATAAACAGATGCCGAATCCGAAGGTCGTTGTCGCCGTAGGCATATGCGCTTGTGACGGCGGTATTTTCAAAGAATGTTACAATATAAAAGGTGGCGTGGATACGGTTCTGCCCGTGGACATTTTTGTTCCGGGATGTGCCGCGCGCCCCGAGGCCATCATTGATGGGGTGGTTCAGGCCGTTTCACTTCTTGAACAGAAGCGAAAGAACATGAAGAAAGGAGAGAGGCAATGATTGATACAGATATTTCGATTATTTCCGCAGGCGAAATTATGACGGGTGCGCTCAAAATGAAGACGTCCGGGTTTCGGCTTGTTCAGATATGCGCGGTTCGCACTGCTCATGGATATGAACTTACGTATTCTTTTGGGAAAGAATATGAGATCAAGCATTTACGCGTACAACTGGGAACAGAGGAAGAAATTGCCTCGATCAGCGATATTTTTTCTCCGGCGTTTCTATACGAAAATGAGATTAGCGACCTTTTCGGCGCCAAGATCAAAATGATTAATTTGGATTATCACGGGAATCTATACCGTCTTCATTCCGAGACGCCATTTAAGAATTAATTACGGGAGGAATAGAGCATGTCTACAAGAAGCGTCGTCCCTTTTGGACCGCAGCATCCGGTCTTGCCGGAACCCATCCACCTTGATCTTGTTCTGGAAGATGAATTGGTTGTCGAGGCGATCCCTTCCATTGGTTTTATTCATCGCGGATTGGAAAAATTAGTTGAGAAGAAGGATTTTGGTGAATTTGTGTATGTTGCAGAGCGTATCTGCGGCATCTGCAGCTTCATGCACGGCATGGGCTACTGTGAGGCTATCGAGCGAACAATGAATATTGAGATCCCGAACAGAGCCAAGTATCTTCGAACAATCTGGAGTGAAATGTCCCGCATTCACAGTCATCTTCTTTGGCTTGGCTTATTGGCTGACGCGTTTGGCTTTGAGAGCCTCTTCATGGAATCGTGGCGTATGCGCGAGAAAATCCTTGATATGTTCGAGTATTCTACAGGTGGACGTGTCATTTTCTCCGTCAACAAGATCGGTGGGCAAAGAAAAGACATGAGCAATGACATGATCATGGATTTTGTCGGTATTTTGGACGGTATGGAGAAAGAGATTAGAGCTCTTTCAAATACTTTTCTATTGGATTACGCCGTAAAATCGCGTCTGGACGGCGTCGGCATACTCACGAAGCAACAGGCACATGATTTAGGAACCGTTGGCCCATTCATGCGTGCAAGTGGAATTCATCTGGATACGAGAAATCTGGGATATGGCGCATACTCGGAGCTTTCCTTCGAGCCGATTACTAGCGATGTCGGCGACTCATATGCACGGACAGATGTCCGTATCCGCGAGATATATCAATCTATTGATCTGATCCGTCAAGCGGCGCAGAAGATTCCCGATGGCGAATTCGCGGTTCCCGTTAAGGGATTCCCAAATGGTGAATACATGATGCGCGTCGAACAGCCTAGAGGTGAAGCAATCTATTATGTGAAAGCCAATGGGACAAAAAATCTTGACCGCATGCGCGTTCGCACACCAACATTTGCAAATATCCCCGGGCTTGTCGAGACACTAAAAGGATGTCAGCTTGCGGATGTTCCGATTCTTATTTTGACAATTGACCCATGTATTAGCTGCACGGAGAGGTGATGAGACGTATGAGTATGATTAACTTCACGAAAACAGCACTGAGGAATTTCTTCTCAAAACCGGCAACGCGCCCGTATCCAGCCGTTCCACGCCTCTACCCAGAGCGCACACGTGGCAGCATTGGAATTGACATTGATGCCTGCATTTTCTGTGGTATTTGTTCGAAAAAATGTCCGACTGGCACAATAACCGTCTCTCGCGATACGAAGACATGGCAAATCAGACCTTTTGGCTGCATCCAGTGCGGCGAGTGCGTCTCTGTCTGTCCCAAAAAGTGCCTGACAATGCAGCAGAATTATACGATTCCAAATGCAAAGAAGACCGAGGTGTCATTTATGCAGGTTCAAAAGCCTGCCGAATTGAAGGCCGCAGAGAAGAGCACGGAAGAATAGGTGTAATTCAATATAAGGAGTAAACATATGCACGATTATCACAAGGCAAAAGACATGGTTGAATTTGCGCAGGCAAAGGCGCTTGAGCTTGGAAAAAACAGTGTGGCGAAAGTCCTGATTACGGTAGGAGAGAGCTCTGGTTATTCGGCGGATACGATTGTGATGTATTTCAAAGAGCTCGCGGAAGGCACTGTTTGTGAGAATGCAGAAATTGTCGTCACAAATGTAAAGTCGATGCTTGAATGCCCGAGTTGCGGAAAGGTTTTTCCTCGAAAACTGATGGAGTATGCCTGCCCTTCTTGTGGCGTCGAGGGTGTGCCAAGCAAGATCGGAACAGAAGTGTTTCTTGAGGATGTAGTTTTCGAATGAATTTATTAATCACAGTTCAGGGTTTGGTTCAGGGGGTTGGATTTCGCCCATTCACGGTGCGCCTTGCAAACGAACTGAGCATTACTGGAATTGTGCAAAACGCTGGCGGAGACGTACGGATACTTGCTGCGGGAAGCGATGCTTCTTTGCAGCTTTTTCTGTATAAGCTTTCCAAGAACGCCCCTGCCTCGGCACAAATCACAAGAATCAGAACGGAGTATGCACCAGGTGACATGCCGTTTTTGGATTTTCGCATTCTAAAGTGCAGCGAGAAACAAATCGATACGCCGATTATGTCACCGGATCTTCCTCTATGCGACGCGTGTAGAGAAGAACTTTTTGATAAAGAGAATCGAAGGTATCTGTATCCCTTTATCAGTTGTGTTGACTGCGGTCCCCGATACAGCATACTTACTGGCGTCCCCTATGATAGGGAGACGACAAGCATGGACGAAATCGATAAGTGTGAAGCCTGTGCCGCCGAATACAAAGGTGTGGATCGACGGATGCATGCGCAAACCATTTCGTGTCCAGATTGCGGGCCCCAGCCCATTTTCATTACGCACGAGGATAAGAAGGAGAAGCAAGATGCCATTGAAGCCTGCATCTTATCGATACAATCCGGAGAAGTTGTTGCGATGAAGGGGATAGGAGGGTATCATCTTGTCTGTCTGCCATCTCGATCAGATACCGTTATGCATCTTCGTCAGATCAAAGCACGAGATCAGAAGCCGCTTGCGGTTATGTTCCCAGATCTGTCGTCAATCAGCCACGTTTGCAACGTGTCGCAGATTGAAGAACAGCTACTTACCTCAAGTGCGCGGCCGATTGTACTTCTTCCGAAGGAAAGAGACGTTTTCGTCCCGGAAGTGTGCGCAAGCAGCCGATTTGTCGGCGCTTTTCTGCCCTATTCGGGTCTTCACGAACTGATTTTATCTAGGACGGGCCCGCTTGTGGTCACAAGCGCCAATCGATCGGAGGAACCGATTCTATTTCGTGACGAAGAAGCCCTTTCTTTTGCCAAAGAGCATGCGATACCGATTCTATATCACACAAGGGAAATCGTGACACCTATGGATGATTCGGTGGTGCGCGAGATATCTGACAGAGAACAGATGGTACGACGAGGGAGAGGCTATGTTCCTCTTCCCATACAAACGGACAGAGAGGTACGGGTGCCGATTTTATCTCTTGGC
Organism: Bacillota bacterium; assembly: GCA_052036055.1. Taxonomy (GTDB): domain Bacteria; phylum Bacillota; class Clostridia; order Saccharofermentanales; family Saccharofermentanaceae; genus Firm-13. The sequence goes on from JBPOHB010000078.1 coordinate 12,122, forward strand.
GGCGATCTGAAAAACAGTTTCAACCTGTCAGCGAAAAATCTGCATTTCTTGTCGCAATATGCCGGAGATCTGCAAAACAAATCCATTTACACGAGCTTTTCAGAAAATATTTCCCATATGCGCGCGATTTTCTCCGTGGATCCGATAGCTTATGTCTGTGATTGTCATCCCGGTTATTTTTCCTCCGAAATGGCTAAGGAGCTTGCGACACGGGAAGGAAAACCACTCCTTCGGATACAGCATCATCATGCTCACATTGCTTCGGTTATGGCGGAGCACGGAGTATGCTCTTGTATCGGCGTGGCATTTGATGGCGTAGGCTATGGCGATGACGGAGCGGTCTGGGGCGGGGAATTCCTGCTGTGTCAGGGCGAGGCGTACTTGCGAAAAGGTCATCTTTCCTATGTCAGTCTTGTTGGCGGAGATGCTGCATCAAAGATGGCGGATAGGACGGCGGATTGCTATTTGCACGCAGCGGGTGCCGTGGAAAAAATGCGCCATCGCGACAAGGAGATGCTTTGCCGCGCACTGGAGACGCATACGCAGACAAGCCTTTATTCGAGCATGGGGAGACTTTTTGATGCGGTCGCATCGGTACTTTGTCTCTGCAGTGAAAATACGTACGAGGGAGAATGCGCTATTTCTCTGGAAAATGCCGCTGCGAAAGCAAGAGAAGCGCATCTGCCTCCAGAAGAATTTTCTTTTTTGATTCAGCGAGACGGAGAAATGCTACTCCCATGCGCGGAGAAAATGGTTCTTGCTATTTCGGATCGTGCGGTATCGGGCGGGAATATTTACGCAATAGCCGATGGATTTCATGTTGCTGTGACAAAAATGATTGTAAGTATATGCAAAGAAATTTCTGAGAAGACAGGCGAGAAGAACATTGCACTTTCCGGAGGCGTTTTTGCCAACACACTTCTTGTTTCAGATTGTATAATGGAACTGGAGAAGGAACATTTTG
>JBPOHB010000144.1:0-2086 GCA_052036055.1 Bacillota bacterium
ATTCTCCATCACCAGAAGGAATCCATTCCTGATCTATTTCAACAAGCTTCTGTGTCGCATATACACAGAAATCCGGATCAAAAGCAGGTATTACGAGACGCTCATCCGAAAGGTTCATTCTCTCAAAATTCAATTGCGGGCGGAACAGATTGATGCTTCCGTCTGGGCAACGATACGCCTTCAGACCTTCGAAAACGGCCTGACCATAGTGGAAAACCATTGCAGACGGATCAATCAAGAAGGGCGCATACGGCTCGATTCTCGGATTAACCCATCCCTCGCCTTTTACATAATCCATAATGAACATGTGATCTGTAAATGTCTGACCAAAAGGCAGCGGCTGACCAGGAATCGGTTTCGTCCTTGGCGTCGTTGTTCTCGTAATAGGAATATTCGGAAACATGATGAAGTCCTCCTTGTTAACGTTTTGCATACTTTCAAGCTCTAATTATAGAACTTTCTCGTAATAAAAGGCAAGTTGATGCGAGAAAAAAGCAGCATTTCGTTCACTTGCACAATTGCAATTCAGTCACTTCATTATTGCAGCTTTTCGAAGTTGCACTACGGCAGCAGATTTTCCTACGATAGCAAGTGCGAACAATAATACTTTGGAAATTGCCTTGAGGAAGATCATCAGAGAACATATGAAGAAGGCATAAGCAACGCCAATGTACGCATAACCACAATCGCGGTATACTGTTTTTTGTGTTGTAATTCTTATATCCATACAGAAAGGGGTATGCACAATGACAATTCGTGATTTGATAGATAAAACGGAGAAACTACAAGGTAACCTTACCAGAGGGAATGGTATTTATATTTCATCTTATAACATGAATCAATTTGCAAATTTGTTGCGTGAAATAGACGGAATACAAGGCATCCTAATAACACCTTACTTAATCAATGATGAAAGCGCACTATACGAACTCCATTATTATGAATTCGATATTGAGGTGAGAAATGAGCAATCTCATTGTACTGACTATCACCCTAAAAATACATTGCCTAAGGAAATAACAGAGAACCTTAGCCCCCAAGCAATTGTCGCTGTGGAAGATGTTGCCTTCTATCAAAAAACAGTAACGTTGTATTTAGTAAGCATGCAGAAAATGAAGTTTGATGAAATAAAGATCAACTACCCCGAGTTACAAAATGCAAAACTATATTATGAGATAATCGTTGATTCCGATGCGCGCTGAGCATACGCTTGTAGGTTGTTTTCTCTCCCGAGAAATCGAAAAGAATCCGTGTAGATTAAAGTGGATTCTCGAAATCCACTTCTTGAACAATTGTTCGCCTTGGGATATAATAGAGAAAACAGGCTATTGATTGTGTTGATTATGGGAAGACAGCCAAAGTTTCCTGATTGGGTGGAGAATATGCAAGATAAAAGAATAGAAATGCGTACTGATAATCCTGATGAGCATCGTTTGTTTCGTATGAATAGCGACATGCGACCCATGGGCGATCAACCAGCGGCGATTGAGAAGCTTGTTCAAGGTATGAGCGATGGACTCGCTGCACAGACACTTCTCGGTGTTACAGGGTCTGGCAAGACCTTTACAATGGCGAATATAATTGAGAAGTTACAGCGCCCCGCCCTGATATTTGCACATAATAAGACGCTTGCGGCACAATTATGCGCAGAATTCAAGGCGTTTTTTCCTGACAATGCAGTTGAGTTTTTTGTGTCCTATTACGATTATTATCAGCCGGAAGCGTACATTGCGGCAACGGACACATATATTGAGAAGGACTCGGCCATTAATGATGAGATAGATCGGATGAGGCATTCTGCGACATCTTCGCTTCTAGAAAGGCGGGATGTTATTGTTGTCGCATCCGTTTCATGTATTTATGGGTTAGGCGATCCGGCTGACTATCGTGATCTGATGGTGAATTTGCGACCAGGTATGAAGAAGAGCCGTGATCAGGTAATTCGGGAACTGATCAAGATTCAGTACGCAAGAAATGATTACGAATTGAAGAGAGGTACTTTTCGTGTCCGTGGAGATACGGTAGATATTTTTCCGTCTTCTTCGGAAACACTACTGACTCGTGTAAGTTTCTTCGGTGACGAGAT
>JBPOHB010000283.1:0-11576 GCA_052036055.1 Bacillota bacterium
CCTCTGCCGTAGTTTTCGTTGCGAATCTGGCAAGAAGAACAATCTCATTTTCCGAGAACCTGCATCAGATTCTTCCCGATATTTCTCTTGAGTACAGCGGCAATGTTCTGGATCAGATATCCGAACACGTTTTGCTAGATGATCGGAAACGCCTGTTTGAAGCAGTTGAGAACATGGTTGATGCGCAGTGTGGAAAATACTCACTTGAGGTTCGCGTGCGCCGCCCAGACGGCAGCGTGATATGGCTGGCAAGCCGAGGGAAGTACTTTTTCGATTCATCTGTGCAGTCACACATGATTGTTGGAACGGTGTTTAACCTAAGTGATATGAATCAAGTCCGCGAGACACTCGAAAAATCAGGGACGCGTAATGAAATAACCAATTTGCCCGTACGAGGCAGGCTTCTTCTTGATACAGAGAAGGTCATTCATGACAGGAATGTTCTGTCTGCTGCACTCATTCTCGTTGATGTGAAAGGATTCCATACATACAATGACCGATTTGGAAGGACAGCTGGAGATGAGATTATCCGAAGTCTCTCCACAATGCTTATCGAAAGGCTTCCAAGCGGCGGGAAACTATTCCATATTGGAATAGATGTGTTTTGCATTTTGTGGCCGCATGCGTCACGTGTGCAGGTGGAAAGCTTCATGGAGTATATGCAAGAAGAAATGGCAAATCCGCTATTCTTTGAGAAGGAAGTTATTTATTTTGCCCTTTCAATGAGTGCGGCGCTCTTTCCGGCATGTGGTACTTCGGCTGATGAACTCCTCGTAAATGCCGAAATTACTCTACATAAGGTGAAGCAAGAAGCAAGAAAAAGGTATGCTATATTTGCGCCGTCTGATAAACGAGAACTGAAAGAGCGCCTTGATTTTGAATTTCTGTTGTCAAAATCAATTCGAAATAGCAGAGAAGGCTTTTTATTATATTATCAGCCGCTCGTCTCGCCAGATGGATCGGAAGTGATCGGTGCCGAGGCGTTGCTTCGTTGGCTTGCACCTACCAAAGAGGTCATTAATCCGGAAAGAGTTATTGCGGGTCTTGAAGCGACAGGGCACATGGAAGATATCGGGGCATGGATACTTGAGCAAGGAATCTGTCAGTGCAGTGAGTGGCTAGATGCAGGTGTCCGCTCAGATTTTCTCATTCATATTAATATTACCGCCGAGGATCTGATGCGCCCGGATTATTCGTCTTGTGTCATTTCCTTGCTAAACAAATACTCGATGAGCCCTGGAAATGTTATTCTCGAAATCACTGAAACTTCGCTCATGCGTAACATTGCGACTTGCAGGCAGAATTTGATTCGTCTTCGAAATGAAGGAATTAAGATATCTCTAGATGATTTTGGCACGGGATATTCGTCACTCAATTATTTGAAAGAGCTTCCGGTCGATGAGATTAAAATTGACCGTTCCTTCATTGAAGACATCCAAAATGACCTGTTTAACCATTCCTTCATCAATGCAATTGTTATTCTGGCACATAGCATTTCCAGAAAAGTTTGCGTTGAAGGAATTGAGAATGATGGGCAGGCAATTGCAGTTGAAAAGCTGGGTGCTGACGCTTGTCAGGGTTTCTATTTTGGGCGACCGATGTCTGCAGGTGAATTTGAGACAAAGTATTTCAAAAAGGGTGGAAGAAGAATTTAGTCTCGCGAGCAAACCAAACATTTTTCATTTGTGTTTGTAAATCTTGCCTCAATTGGCTATAATTATCAGATGTGCTAATTATGTCAAAGGAGGCCTTTTCATGACCGAGAAGAAAACATTTTACATTACAACTCCCATATACTACCCTTCCGGGAATCCACATGTTGGACACTGCTATACAACGCTCATGTGCGATTGTCTTGCACGATATAAACGAATGCAGGGTTATGATGTAATGTTTCTGACTGGGACGGACGAGCATGGTCAAAAGATTGAGAAGAAGGCCCAAGAAGAAGGCGTATCACCGAAAGAATACGTAGATGATATCGTTGCGAATTTCAAACGCCTTTGGGAACGCATCGGAATCACCTATGATCGATATATACGAACGACGGATGAATACCATATTGAATCTGTCCAGAAAATATTCAAAGATTTGTTCGACAGAGGTTATATCTATAAAAGCGAATACGTCGGTAAGTACTGTACACCTTGCGAGTCTTTCTGGACGGAAAGTCAATTGGTTTCGGGGAAATGCCCAGATTGTGGACGTGAGGTAATAGATGCTAAGGAAGAAGCATACTTTTTCAAACTTTCCGCTTTTTCACAAAGGCTGGAGGCACTACTTTCTGATGAGGAGAAAGATTTTCTTGAGCCTGCTTCCCGTGTAAATGAGATGATTAACAACTTCATAAGGCCTGGGCTTGAGGATCTATGTGTATCAAGAACGAGCTTTTCATGGGGGATTCCCGTATCCTTTGATGAAAAACATATTGTATATGTTTGGATAGATGCACTTTCCAACTATATCACTGCACTCGGATATGGGAATGAAAAATATGATGATTTCGACAAATACTGGCCTGCAGATGTGCATGTCATGGCGAAAGAAATCGTGCGTTTCCATTCAATTATTTGGCCGGCGATGATGATGGCTCTGGATCTTCCCCTCCCAAAGAAGATATATGGTCACGGTTGGATTACTTTTAATGGGACGAAGATGGGGAAATCTACCGGAAATGTAATTGATCCGTTTATTCTAGCCGACCGATACGGCGTAGATGCGCTTCGCTACCACCTTCTCCGTGAGATGCCATTTGGCGCGGATTGTGCCTTTTCAAACGAACTGATGATTAATCGACTCAATAGCGATCTGGCAAATGATCTTGGCAATCTTGTCTCAAGGACAGTTGCCATGGTACTGAAATACTTTGATGGGACTCTTCCTGCAGAAAGAATGGCCGAGGAAGCGGATGAAGAAATACTTTCGATGCTGGACAATTTAGCGCTGTTTGTTGAGACGAACTTTGAAAATTTCCATATTTCAGTTGCTATTGCCGAAATCTTCAAGGTCATATCCAGAGCGAATAAGTATATTGATGAGAATGCTCCTTGGGTACTAGCAAAAGACCCGACAAAGAAGGCACGACTTGCTTCCGTTCTCTATAATCTTCTTGATACGATACGCATTACCTCTACGCTTTTGTCTCCTGTTATGCCCAGTACTATGCCTGAAATATGGAGACAAATTGGTGCAGACGAGAGCATAACAAATTGGCAAAGTGCGGGCAAACGGTCACTACTTCCGATCTGTGCAAAAGTACAAAAAGGCGATGCTCTGTTTCCGCGAATTGATTTTGATACGGAAATTGAGGCGCTCAATCAAGTTCTGGCAAAAAATGAAGTCATACCAAGTACCGTGCAAGCACAACAGATTGAAGAAGTGCCAGCGCACGAGAATAAGGACGAGGTGTCCATTTCGGATTTTCAGAAGCTTGACCTGCGTGTTGGTACGGTCATATCCTGTGAACGAGTACCAAAATCTGATAAGCTTCTTCTTTTCCTGATCGCAGACGGTGATCAGAATCGGCAGATCCTGTCTGGAATCGCGCAGTACTATAACCCAGATACTCTCGTTGGCAAACAGGTTGTCTTCATTGCAAATCTGGCACCTCGTAAAATGCGGGGCTATGAGAGTTTTGGCATGATCCTCTGCGCGTCCTCTGCTGATGGATATCGATTGATTTCGCCTGATACGCTTTGCTCGCCGGGGGCGGAGGTGTCTTGATGCATCTGATCGATACCCACGCGCATCTGACAGATGCGCGATACGTTGAAGATATGTCGGAGGTTCTGAACCGATCTCGTCAGGCAGGCATTGACCAGATCATTCTTGCATCAACCAATGAAGAGGATTGTCTTGCATCTATCAAACTATCGCGGGAGATAACGACCGCCGATTTAGCGGTATGGTGTTCAGTTGGCATTCATCCGCACGACGCAAAAACATATACAGATCAGACGGATAGCAAGCTGCGTGACTGGATCTCAGACAGAAAGGCGAATCGGATCGTCGCTTTGGGAGAGATTGGTCTTGATTACTTTTATGACCTGTCAGAGCGTGATGTACAGAAGGAAGTATTCAGAAAACAGCTTGATATTGCGTATGCCTATACTATCCCCATTGTACTGCATGAGCGTGACGCAACAAAAGATGTACTGGATATCCTGCGTGAATACAAGAGTAAAGATATGCTGTGTCAAAAACCGGGTGTTTGTCACTGCTTCTCTGGAAGTGTGGAGACCGCACAAATACTTCTGTCCTATGGTTTCTATTTGGGATTTGACGGCCCTATTACATTTAAGAACAGCAGGCATGCGCCGCTCGTGATCGAGCGGACGCCTATGAATCGATTGCTTACCGAGACGGATTGCCCATATCTGACTCCGGTGCCTTTTCGCGGACAAAGAAATGAACCAGCATATATATCCTATATAGTCGAGAAGATGGCAGAGATCAAGGCAGTTTCTGTTAATGAAATGGCAGATCAGGTCATGAATAACGCAAGTGAGCTTTTCGGAATCTGAGAGAATGTCTCCTATTTGCCGAATGGATTCTGCTTGTGGATATGTCAATTTACAAGCAAGCTCATATGGGGACATAGTGGTGAGTGAATCGAAAGGGGAAATAGCAAAAACCCTGTTGACAACAAGGCGGCTTTCCAGTATACTCCCTATTGCGCTCTGGAAATGAGCGATCCAGTTACACTTGGGAGCATAGCTCAGCTGGGAGAGCATCTGCCTTACAAGCAGAGGGTCACAGGTTCGAGCCCTGTTGTTCCCACCATAATGGCGCAGTAGTTCAGTTGGTTAGAATGCCAGCCTGTCACGCTGGAGGTCGAGGGTTCGAGCCCCTTCTGCGTCGCCAAAGTAGCCGGTCTCGCAAGGACCGGTTACTATATGCCCAGATAGCTCAGTCGGTAGAGCAGAGGACTGAAAATCCTCGTGTCGTTGGTTCGATTCCGACTCTGGGCACCAAGAAGCTACGATGCTATTATGCTGTCGTAGCTTTTTTTGGCCATCAGAACATCTTGTATTTCACAAATACGAAAAAGAGGTGTTTTCAAGGTGAGTCAAAATACGTTATAATATAGCTTTGATAATTCGAAATGCATTTGGAGGATATAGACATGATTGAAAAGCCCTATTCGCGTACAGTTGCCGATGTGCTGATTGCACTTGATACCAAGAAAGATGACGGCTTGTCAACTGCTGAAGCACAGAAACGCTTGTTGGAACATGGTTTGAATGCACTCTCAGAGGAAGAGAAGATTCCATTATGGAAGCGATTCCTTTCTCAGTTTGCTGATGCAATGGTTATCATTTTGATTGCCGCCGCCGTGTTATCTGCAATAATGGCTCTCAAAGAGGGTGGAGCAGAAGGCTGGATTGATGTCATTGTCATTTTGTCTATCGTAATAATCAACGCCGTATTGGGTGTGTATCAAGAGGGAAAAGCAGACCAGGCGATAGCGGCTCTGAAGCGAATGAGTTCTCCACAGACAAAGGTTATTCGTGATGGGAAACAAATCTTACTCGCTTCTGATCAACTTGTTCCCGGAGATATCGTTGTCGTAGAAGCCGGAGATTTGGTTGCGGCAGATATCAGGCTCATTGTGCAAAACTCGCTGAAAGCAGAAGAAGCCTCATTGACGGGTGAATCGGTTCCTGTAGAAAAGGACGCTGATGTCGTGCTTCCTGAGAATTGCGGACTGGGAGATCGCGAAAATATGCTGTTTATGGGTACGGCGTTAACCTACGGACGCGCACATGGTGTCGTTGTTGCAACGGGTGAGAAAACGGAGCTGGGGAGTATCGCCAAGAAACTAAAGACCATTGACGCTACCGTAACGCCTCTTCAGAAGAACTTGAATAGTCTGGGTAAAATTCTGGGTATAATTTGTATAATCGTATGTATAATCGTATTTTTCGTCGACATATTTGTCCAACATACGGCATGGGACGAGAGCCTAATGACAGCGATAAGTCTTGCTGTTGCTGCTATTCCTGAAGGATTAGCGGCTGTGGTCACGATCGTCTTATCAATTGGCATGACGAGGATGGCGTCTAGAAACGCAATTGTCCGCAAACTTCTTGCCGTTGAGACACTAGGATGCGTAGATGTGATCTGTTCGGATAAGACGGGCACTCTCACCCAAAATGAGATGACTGTGACGCGGCTATATGCTGGGAATGATCTGTTTGAAGTAACAGGCATCGGTTATTCTCCGGATGGGAAGATTCTGGGAAGCGATGGAGCCGAGGCGCCGACTGAGGGCGCCCTGAAGCGACTTATCCTCTCAGCTGTCTTGTGTAGTGATGCATTTACTGTCAAGAAAGAAGATGGCCGATATGGGTGTATGGGCGACCCGACAGAAGGATCATTGATTTCGGTTTCTGAGAAAGCGGGTTATGAGAAGACGAAGACAAACGAGTTGTATCCCAGAGTTGCCGAACTTCCGTTTGATTCAGATAGAAAAATGATGACAACCTACCACAAGGGAATTGACACGGGGTATCTTGTATCATTTACAAAAGGTGCACCGGACATAATTTTGGATCGATGCGTGAGAGTATATACCGAGGATGGAGCGGTTCCGATTACGCAAGAAATGCGCGATCGGATTATCGAAGTCAATCATGAGTATGCATCCTCTGCACTACGCGTGCTAGCTTTTGCCTATCGGACGCATTCGGAAGCAAGTGAGAAGATTGCGTCAGACTTCAAACATGAGGAGGAATTGACCTTCATTGGTCTTGCTGGAATGATTGATCCTGCAAGATCGGAAGCGAAAGATGCAATTGCCATCTGCAAGGATGCAGGTATTCGAGCCGTCATGATTACGGGGGACTATAAGGATACGGCAGTTGCAATTGCCAAAGAACTTGGGCTTATGGGGGAGGGCTATGAGAGTCATTCGGGTTTTGAGCTTGATTCCTTGTCGGATGAACAACTGGTTTCTGTGGTAGAAAATACTGCAGTATATGCTCGTGTATCACCTGAGCACAAAGTGAGAATCGTATCGGCTCTTCAGAAAAACGATCACATCACCTCTATGACAGGAGACGGTGTTAATGATGCGATGGCACTCAAAAAGGCCGATATAGGCGTGGCAATGGGCATCACAGGTACAGAGGTATCAAAGAATTCATCGGATATGATTCTGACGGATGACAACTTTGCTACCATTGTTCATGCCATTGAGGAAGGAAGGATTATTTATTCCAACATTCGAAAGTTTGTTGGCTTTCTCCTTTCCTGTAACGTAGGAGAAATCCTGATCATATTTATCATTTCACTGATACCCAATACGCTCATTCCAGGAATAGGCGCGCCACTGACCGCGATACAGCTCCTTTGGCTTAACCTTGTTACCGACAGTTTCCCCGCTCTTGCTCTTGGCAGGGAAAAAGGTGAGCCGGACATCATGAAATACCCGCCGAGGAAGAAGTCGGAATCTATCATAAATCGGAAAATGAAGATGAATATTCTTGTGCAGAGTCTTGCGATATTTGCGACGGTATTTACTTCATTCATTCTCGGACTCAAGGTGTTTTTTGCCGATCATGCGAACCCGCTTACGGGCGCAAGAACAATGGCTTTTGCTACATTGATTCTTGCCGAGTTATTCCGCGCATATAGTGCAAGATCCGAGCATGTTAGCGTATTTAAGCTTGGCCTCTTCAGTAACAAATCTATGAATGCGGCCGTTTTATTCTCGGCCGCGCTCTTATTTGCCGTCATATATATTCCGGGAGTCAATTCCATTTTCGATAATATTTCTCTTCCGATCATTGCATGGGTTCCGATTCTGATCCTCGCCGGAATTCCATTTGCAGCAAGTGAAATATACAAAACGATTCGATATGGTAAGGGAATCTGATTTTCTGGGAGAACATAGACCCAATGCCAATCGGTCGAGACGCATAACCAGAATAATCTGCGAGATGCTTGCAAGACAAACAATCATATGTTAGTATTGAACGGATTATTAAGAACTGTTACTAGCAACGTGGAGGCTTTATATGAAAACTATTGCCATTGTTCTTTCATGTGTGGATATTGTAATAAGCATTGCCCTTATTCTTCTTGTTGTTTTTCAAGAAGGTAATGACAAGGGCCTTGGCGTAATCGGCGGCGGTGCGGATACTTTTTTTGGCAAAGAGAAGGGCCGCACGATAGATAGTAAACTTAAGAAGATCACTTCTTTTCTGGCGATTGCATTTGCAATACTGACAATTGTCATCTTTTTGATTCTTGCCAGAGGCTTCTGATTTTACCTGAAACAATAAGTAAGAATATATCGGTTTGAAGTCTTTCAGACCGGTATTTTTTTGCGCTTTTCTCATCCAAATAAAGCTATAATACTTATGAGCGCGTATCGAATGCGCCACGGGAGGATAAATGAGTAAATCAAAGGGCAAAGGAAAAGGCAGAAACAAGCATTCTTTCCGCGCCAAAATGAATAAACCGGTGACAAGAGAATTGCGTAGCACGGCAAAAGACCCAGTGAGGAAGCCATCTATTCACGAAGCGCCGGTATCAATGAATCTTGCCCGAGGTCCGCTCGCGGCGAAGAATCAGTGTGTTGGCATACTGAGTGAGCATGAGTTCGGAGGCATCGTACAACCAGATGTCGGTTATGACAAGCAACAGTATGGACGCATTTTCATTCGAAAGAATCAGTTATTCGGTGCGCCGTTTGGCATGAAGGTTGTGTGCGAGATTCTAAACCCAGATAGTGAGCCGCAGAGTTATGAAGGTCGGATTATTGAGGTGCTTGGTGACCCAGGGAATGGTGATATTGCCATATTATCCATTTTGAAACAGAATGGATTGTCAACCGTTTTCCCAGATGCGGTTCAAGCGCAGGCAGATACGTTTCCTGTATCGCCGGAGGCTGTAGAAATAGAGAAGGCAATTGCGTCTGGTCGCAGAGATTTGCGCGATCTTATGACAATAACGATGGATGGCGAAGATGCGAAAGATCTTGACGATGCGATCTCGATACAAGAGTTACCCGGCAAGGGGCATAAACTCTATGTTCATATAGCGGATGTGTCAAATTATGTTACCGAACAATCTGTTCTTGATGAAGAAGCCAGAAAAAGAGCTACAAGCGTATATTTAGTGGACCGAGTTATTCCGATGTTGCCCCCACGGCTTTCTAATGGCCTCTGCAGTCTTAACCCTCATCTCCCGCGTTTTGCGCTTACCGCAGAAATGATAATCGGAAATGATGGCGAAATCATTGCTGGAGAAATCTATGAAAGCGTTATTGAAAGCGATGCAAGAACCTCATATAAAGAAGTGTACGGTGTACTGTTCGAAAATAAGTACCTTGATCAATACCGGGACTTTATCGGAATGTTTTCGTCAATGCAGTCGCTCAAAGACATTCTTTCTCGGAAAAGAATGAGATGCGGGGCACTCGAATTTACGATGCCAGAGACAAGAATCGAACTTGATCAGCAAGGGAAGCCGCTTTCCATTTTCCCATATCCGACAACGTATGCAAATGAAATCATCGAAGAATTTATGATCGCCTGCAACGAGTTTGTTGCGACGAAATTCGATCGGCTTACGTATCCATTTATTTATCGGATTCACGAAGACCCGGATGAACAGAAAATCGCAACATTTTTCCATGTTGCCAAACTATTTGGTATGAATGCAACTATACATGGGAAGCCCACATCTTATGTCCTTGCACAATTGATGAACAGCATTAAGGACGAGGATTTTGCTCCGGCACTATCGCAGATCCTGCTGCGATCACTTGCAAAAGCAAAGTACTCCGATCAGAATATTGGACATTTTGGATTGGCATCAGAATGCTATTGCCACTTTACATCGCCCATACGAAGATATCCGGATCTGTATATTCATCGAATCATTAAAGACTATATTCACGGCGGTCATAACCGACTTCTTTTCGCTGCTCAAGTAGAAGGTATAAGCGATCACAGTTCATTGATGGAAAGAAATGCCATGGAAACCGAACGTGCAACTGTTGATCAGAAGGTTGCCGAATATATGAAGGAACATATAGGATCGGAATTTGATGGGATTATTTCGAGTATATTTACGGGAGGCATATTTGTACGACTTGAGAGCACTGTCGAGGGGCTGATTCCCTTTCGGACAATGAATGACTATTTTGCCTTCGATGAGAAGAAACTAGAAGCTCGTGGAAAGACTTCGGGGAAGACGTATCGAATCGGAGAAAAAGTCCGCGTGGTGGTTGCGGCTTCGGATACGACGTTACGTCGTGTTGATTTCATTCTGGCGGATGAAAATCCTAACGGAAAAAGGAGACCCGACAATCGGATCTCCAAAACAAAAAACAATATGCCGAAGAGGAAAAGAACATAGGGACGGTATTAGCCGTTGACGCGATAAATATTTAGTGCGTCAACGAGGTCTTGACAAGTATCCGAGTGTATCTCAATATTGATTGGGCGCTGAAGTTCAAGACTAAATATTCCCATAATTGACTTGGCGTCGACAACATATCTTCCGGAAGAAAGGTCGACATCGTAGGGAAAAGAATTAACCGTATGAACGAAATCCTTAACATCGGTGATAGACTTGAATTGCACCGTGAAACGTACCATGCTTTACCCCCTGACGACAATCCCGACACAAATGTCCCGAAACTGCATCTGTGATTATTATATAAAGTAGTTTAGCACAGGTAGAAGGCATGTCAACCAATCAGAATAAATGAGTGCAGGAGAATTTGAAATTGCCAAGTGAAAGTACAAGCGAAGAGAAAGAAACGAAAAAAAGTGTTTATATTCAAACACTTGGCTGCAAGGTGAACCAGTATGAATCAGATGCCGTATTGCAGTCATTTGAGAGGCGTGGTTTTCGTAAAGCAGATGGGGAGGAATCTCCAGATGTATATTTGATTAATACATGTACCGTGACCGCAACGGCTGATCAGAAATCAAGGCAGATGATTCGTCGGGCAAGAAAAAAGCACCCGTCTGCGCTCATTATTGCTATGGGTTGCCAGGTTCAGATGAGTCAGACAGGGAGTGAGGCAGATATCTGCGTCGGGACGAAAGACAAGATGACGGCAGTTGACAGGGCAATCGCTTGGCTTGCGGGTTCACCTGCAGTAATAGACAGCGTTTGTGTTCTGCCAGGACAAGAGCCCGTTCTTTCGCATGAGACCGCGCGAGCGTATATCAAGATTGAAGACGGATGCGACAACTACTGCTCCTACTGTATTATTCCATATGCACGCGGGCGTGTAACCAGCCGACAGTGTGATGAGATTATTCGGGAGGCATATGAACTTGGGAAAAGTGGTTTCCACGAAATTGTTCTGACGGGAATTCACATATGCTCATACGGAAAAGACTTTGGCTATGGAATTGAGGCTTTGTATGATTTGCTACAAAAAATCAATCAGATTCCTGAAATCACGCGGATCAGACTGGGTTCACTCGAACCTAATTCTATTACGGAGTCGTTTGTGAGCGATATCTCGTCAATATGCAAATTATGTGCGCACTTTAATATTTCTATCCAGAGCGGCTCGGTTTCTGTTGTTTTGTAAATGAACCGAA
>JBPOHB010000042.1:0-1596 GCA_052036055.1 Bacillota bacterium
GTTGGGGAAATCGCCAATGATATTTCGCCCTCAATTTCCGTTCATGATTTCCGCGTAGTTTCGGGAATGACGCACAGCAACTTAATATTTGATGTTGCCGTGCCGCCAGATTTTCCTATGAGAAATGATGAAATCAGAGATCAATTTGAACGCAAATTGTCTGTCATACGCAAGGAAAAATACTATTTGGTCATTCAATTTGACCGTGCATATATGGAATAGTATCATGCAAATTGCCTCAAAGGACGAGGCCACTTTTCCGGCCGATACGGCAAAAGTCGTGAATGATCGTGGTATAATAGTGAACGGCTTATTATTTTTGTGAGAAAACGCGGTAATTTTTATGAAAAAGCTTAACCTGAACATGATAAAAGAAAATCCAGTGTTACGGAAGATTATGCTACCCATCCAGAAGATTTGCCAAGGAATAAAATGCGCGGACAATTTTGCAATCAGAAAGAAAATCTATCCGATTTTGTGTGTGATTTGCTTTTCCGTTGTTACAGTGACGCTCATTAACAGCTATGACATTACCAAGACCTATTCCAATTCATCAGGAGAAATTACGACGAGTTACCGTGTCGCAGATGGCGTACCTGCGTCGATTTCGTTTACGGCAGAGAAGGGTAGCCTTGAATCGTTTCGAATCAATAAGGATATGAATCAGACAAGGCTATCTGAATCAGACAAGGCGACAGTGACCATAACAGATGAAGATAATATACAGATTTATAAAGAAGACATATATCTTTACAATTCCGCTCGCAACTATATAACGGTCGAGTGCAATAGCCTGTCTTTAGATATAGGTGAGACATACACGATAACAATTTCCACATCTGAATTAGCGGATGACTCCGTTTTTTATCTTATGTCCCATAATACAAGCCAATTTGCTTCCTCATCTGATTCTGATCTGGATTCGCCAACAGGCTATATAAATGTCCCGAATGTTCTCTTCACTTATAATATTTTGTCAATTGCGCATATCATTCCGCATTTGATTTTGTGGGTGTTTTTCCTCGCGCTTCTTTTTCAGACAAAATGGATGAAGCATCGCTTCATGAAGGAAGCACTTCGAGCGGTGTTCCTGCCCATGGTTTTATATCTCATTCTAGAAGTACTTAATCCTGCGAAGCAAGATCCGCTTCAGATACTTTTCCCATTAACGCTCGGTCACTATTTCCGGCTTCTCGCAGGCCTTGCAATTATCCTTCTATTGTACTTTCTCTTTTATGCAATTTCTGGGCGGGGTTCACTTGCCATGCTGGCATCCACCATACTATTGCTCGCAATTGGATATACGAACCATGCGAAAATTATTATGCGCGGTGATCCAGCAATGCCATGGGATTTTTTCTCCATTGGTATGGCAGCGAAAATTGGATCCAAGTATTACTTTGTTGTTACGCTTCGATTTGTTATTTCCTTCTTCATGTGTGCGATTGTTTTGTTACTTATTCGCCTCACATATACGCCCAAAGTTCGGAGTGCAAAAAAGCGCATTATTGCGCTTCTAGTCGTACTTCTTCTGTGGGCGGGTATGTTCTTTGGGATTATCTTCAACAAAGGCTTACTTAAGAAGATGGATGTCTA
>JBPOHB010000237.1:0-1843 GCA_052036055.1 Bacillota bacterium
AACAGGATTTGTATCACGGTCGTTTATGTTTCGTCCATTTTTCTCGCCTGGAAAATTTCCTCTCTCACCCATACGCTCACGGAAGAGCCTTGAACCAGAAACTTCCCTTTCCCCTCTGCGGAAAGTGTAACACGACACGAAATATTGCTCGTGATATCCATCCAAACACTAAAGGCCATCTCCACACCAAAAGACAAATCCTTACAGGCATCATCGTTGTTGCTCATGAGCACGGCCAGTCCTGAAAAAGGATGCTCCTGATCGCCCATCCTTTGCCAGGAAATGACGTTTGGCTGATCAAATGAATCAATTTGTTCGCCATATGCAGCGATCTTGCGTGCAAGCATGAGCGGATCAATTTCACTGCGATGATCAGGCATAGGATCATCTCCAGAGACGCCGTAATAATCGCCATAAAACAGGCATGGATAACCATCTTTGCGAAGCAAAATCAAAGCATATGCCAGCGGCTTAAACCAAGATGAGATGTAGGATTCAAGAGCTTGGTGTCGCTGCGAGTCGTGATTATCAACGAAGGTTACAACGTTCATCGGATTGGACCTAACCAGAGAACCATCAAAGATTGTCCGAAGGTCAAAGTCTTTTCCGCGAAGTCCGGCTTCTTGAAAATTATAATGAAGTGGCACGTCAAATAGCGTTAGATAGTAATTTTCCGAATCCAGATACTTGCGAAGGCAAGACAAATCATCCTTCCAGTATTCAGCCACGGCAAAAAAGGGACGACCGACATATTCTTTCATCGACTTCACAAACAATTCGATAAAATCTTCGTTGATATGTTTTACCGCGTCCAAACGAATACCGTCCAGTGACAATTCATCGCACAACCATTTCCCCCACGAGAGAGTCTCGGCGACAACGGCCGGATGATTATAGTCTATGTCAGCGTACATAAGGTAATCATAATTGCCAAGCTCGTGATCAACATTTTCCGAAAAGTGCTTATAATCGCCGCAGATCCTGAAAATGCCGGATCTTCTTGCCTTCTCATCCCAGTCCGTCGCCGTAAAATGCTCCCAGCTCCACTGAAAAGCGGAGTATTTTCCGCCGCGTCCAGGATACGTGAAAGATGTCCAAGCGGAAATGCCGAAAGGAGCCGATATATCCTTTTCGCGATTCATCCGATCAACTTCGACCACAGTGATATCCTGTGTCTGGTCAGCCCCCGCCAGATGATTCATGACAATATCTGCATAGACACCGACACCACTTTGATGTAAAGCAGAAATAGCGGCAAGAAGCTCATCCCGCGTGCCGTATTTCGTCGCGGTGGTGCCCTTCTGATCGAATTGCCCAAGATCATAGCGGTCATAAATGCCATAACCTACATCAGCGCTTGAGGTGCCCTTCGTGCATGGCGGAATCCAAACGGCTGAAATGCCTATAGAAGAAAGATGCCTTGCATCCTTCGCCAATTTCTGCCATAACGTCTGGTCTGCAGGAATATACCATTCGAAAAATTGCATCATTGTGTTGTTATCCACAAGAACCCTCCCAATATCTGTTTGCTCACCACTACGCATAATGATGTAGAAGTCAGCATCTGTCTGGATTGACCCTTGACCCTATCGTTTCTACAGAGACTTCATTTGTGTAAATCATTATAGAGCAAATTACATGGACCTGTATAGCCGACTTCGGAGAAAGTCTTCGTTGACAGAAAATCTCCTTCCCTGTATAATTTACCGTGCGTCAAAACAATGCGGATGTAGTTCAATGGCAGAACTCCAGCTTCCCAAGCTGACCACGCGGGTTCGATTCCCGTCATCCGCTCCACAAAAAATCATGCTACGCCTTTATAGCTCAGTCGGTAGAGCGCATC